>JAYVRH010000404.1:0-20317 GCA_043776495.1 Cyclobacteriaceae bacterium | reverse complement strand
TAGGAGCTTAAGCCTGAGTCTTAAAGTTGAAAGCTGGCTCTGAGATATCATGGAGCTTATAGCTTTGAACGGATAGCATAATACTTTCAACTCCCCCGCAACCGTCAACCGGTTTTAGCGTCTTATCATAAGTGAAAAAAGCATTACGCAAGGTATTGTGACAGATTCTCTTTAGCAGGCGATCAGTCTTCTTGAGTTGCGAAATCGAACAAACGGTTAAAGAAGAACATCACCCGGCCCACAAAGAAAATGGCGATTGAATTCTCTCACCTTTTGGAGAAGGAATTATAAGGAAGCAAACCCACCAAAGCAAAAGTTCAGGACACCGCCCAGGCAGCATAAGAAGCAAATGATGGGTGGTTTAGGATGGCAATTTGCCATTCATCAAAAATGCACGCACCATCCGTTAAGCCATAGTTTTTAGGTAAGTATAGTAGTATTAACTTTCACCTAAATTAAGAATTATGAGATCGCTGCTCTTGTCTGTTTTTATTTTTGGTTCCGTTGTCACAATGAATGCGCAATCGACCGACCCTAAATCTTTCTCGCAACTCAACTTTCGCTTCATAGGCCCGGATGGAAACCGTACCATCGCGGTCGTCGGTGAGCCCGGCAATCCAAGTGTTTCTTATGTTGGTGCAGCCTCTGGTGGTGTTTGGAAAACAGAGGATATGGGGTACCATTGGAAATCCATCTTTGACAAGACGGATGATTCATCCATTGGTGCAATGGCCCTTGCTCCATCCAATCCCAAACAAGTTTGGGTCGGTACAGGAGAGACGTTCCTAATCCGCCCCGCACATGCTGTTGGCAATGGTGTCTATAAATCATCTGATGCAGGTAAAACCTGGAAGAACGTCGGACTTGAAAAGACATACCGTATTAGCCGAGTGATCGTTCATCCCACCGATACTAATTTGGTATATGTTGCCTCTATGGGCCATGCTTCCGGTCCACAGCAGGAGCGGGGCGTTTACAAGACATCCGATGGTGGAAGGACCTGGGAAAGAGTTTTCTTTTTGAATGAAAATACCGGATGCTCGGATCTGGCGATGGATCCAAAGAATCCAGATGTACTCTATGCTGCGATGTGGGAAGTGGAAATAAGGACATGGAATTTGAAAAGTGGTGGGCCTTCCAGTGGAATTTACAGATCGCGGGACGGTGGAAAGACATGGATGCCCTTAAGAGATGGATTGGAAAGTGGTCCTACCCATCCTGTTGGTAAAACATCCGTCGATGTTGCTTACACCAATCCAAAAATTGTTTATGCCCTGATCGAAGATAAAGAGCCACGTCTCTATCGCTCAGAAGACGGTGGTGATCACTGGAAGTTGATGCAGCAAGACCATTCTATGGGACAGCGGGCTGGTTACTATACTCGATTGCGTGTATCGACCAAAAATGAAAATGAACTCTATACCATTTGTGTCGGGATCAAAAAGTCTGTGGATGGGGGCAAAACATTCGTTAAAGATTTTAATCAGTGGGCTGCGGGAGGTGACAACCATGACATGTGGTTTGATCCAAAAATTCCCGACCGTATCATGGTAGCACATGATGGATGTACAAATCTTTCATTCAATGGCGGAAAGACCTGGAAAAATATCAATCTGCCCATCGCGCAGATGTATCACATTGCAGTCGATGACCGGGTGCCGTACTATGTATATTCAAACAGACAGGATGCATGGTCTTATCGTGGGCCTAGCAGGAACCTTCAGGGGTCTTCAATCCCTCTCGGACTCTGGCAAGGAGTTGGTGGTTGCGAAAGTGGTTTCGCACAGCCTGACCCTTTCGACAATAATATTGTGTGGTCAGGGTGTTATGATGGGGGACTGGACGTATTTGATCTCACCACGCAGCATATGCGAGACGTCAGGGTGTGGCCACAGACACAAATCGGAAATACGCCTGCACTGGCGAAATACAGATGGCATTGGAATTTTCCCATGGTGCTTTCAAAGCACACTCCTGGTCGTGTTTGGGTCGGAAGTCAGTTTGTTCATGAAACTTCAAATCGAGGCCAGAGTTGGAAAGAGATAAGTCCTGACCTCACGACGAATGAAAAAACTCATCAACAGAATTCGGGTGGCATGGCCAGTGACAACTTGATGACCTGGGATGGAAGTACACTATATTCTTTGGCCGAATCACCTTTAAAGGCTGGCGTTCTATGGTCGGGAAGCAATGATGGTATTTTGAACGTTACACAGGATGGCGGCAAGAGCTGGACGAATGTTTCTTCCAATATTCCGGGATTGCCAAAGTGGGCAACGATACGTCATATTGATGCATCATACTTCAATGGAGGAACCTGTTACATTGCTGTGGATGCTCATCACAATGGAGACTTCGGTGTGTATGCTTATAAAACGGCTGATTTTGGTAAGACATGGTCGCGACTTCCTGTAGACCTGCCGCCCTCCAACTCCAATTTTGTGCATCAAATCATTGAAGATCCAGGCAAACAGGGACTTTTGTGGTTGGGTACGGACAATGGTCTTTACTTTTCGCCCAACGATGGCCAGCAATGGATTCGCCTGAAAAATAACCTGCCGCCTGTTCCCATTTACGGTATCACCATTCAAAAGAACTTTCGTGATCTTGTGCTTGGCACCTATGGCCGTGGAGTTTATATACTGGACGATGTAACTCCCATTCGGGAATTTTCGGAACAGGTTCAGAATTCGGATGCCCACCTATTTTCTTTACGATCGGCCTACCGCTTTCAGAAGAAGGATGCCATTAAAGCGGAAAACAGTTTTGTAACGGGTCAGAACCCTCCGTATGGTGCGGACATCAACTATTATCTCAAGACAAAATCAAAAGACAGCGTTCAGATTTTAGTTCTTAATGGAAAAGGTGAAACAGTTCAGATCATCAAAGGAAAAAATATACCTGGCATCAATCGTGTGTACTGGGACCTTCGTCTACAGGATTACGAGTTGCCTAAACTTCGCACCAAACCCAGAGGAGCCGAGTGGGTCAAACTGGATTCAACTGGAGCTCGGGCCATGTTTATTTATGATCTTGATATTGGTCCGGGGTTAACAGCGCCAATGGCTCCCCCTGGAGAATACACCATCGTACTAAGGGCGCATGGGAAAGAATTGAAACAGACCGTTTCTGTGTTGAAAGATCCAAGTACGAAGGCCGTTGATGCAGATATTCAAAAACAATTTTCTCATGGGATCATTCTTTTCAACTCCATCAATACAACATTGAAATTGATTGATGAAATGGAAAGGACAAGATCGAAGTTGCTTGCCCTTGCCAATGACAAAAAACTGGGAAAGACAGCAGTAGCCCTGGAGGAAAAGATATATCAGTTGGAAGCGAAATTACACGATGTTTACCAGACGGGAGCGCGCATGGATATTTTCAGAAATCCTCCGCAGGTACTGGAAAGATTCCTCGCCATGAGTAAAGAAGGTATGGTGTTCAGCGCCGACAGCCCACCCACCGATCAGCAGGTGGAAGTATATACGATCACAAACCGGCAGTTGATGGAGGTGGAGAAAGCTTTTAACTTATTGAAGCAGAATACAGACTGGAAGAATACGAAATTGAATTGAGCATATTTATTAGTTATTAGATGATCGTTGTTGGTTGGACTACAACAAATTAATAACCATCAACGAATAACAATAAACTGGCCTTCATCAATTTCACCGTTCATCACTTCATAAAGGACTATGCCAGAAGGCATTTTAAAGCCACCCTGCGTGGAAGGCCCGACCACAGCGCCGGATTGCTCGAAGCGAGTCTGCTGCCCTTCTGTTTCCAGATAGAAGCGTTGCCGTGAATGATGATGCCCTGCGAGCGCAAGGGGAAATGGATGGGATTGAATGATGGTGATGACTTCATGTGCATTGGATACGACATGCCGCAATTTCAGTACTCCCTTTTCGCGTTCCAGCGTACGTCCAGGTCCTGATTCGGTAAATCCAGCCACGCTGACCCCACCGGAAACAAAGGGCACGTGTTGGAATGCAATCACAGGAACAGTGGTCGCTACCGCTGCTAAATCTTTCTTCAGCCATTCACGCTGAACAGAATCGACTGAGCCATAGTACCACATGTCTTCGTACTCGAGGGAATTCAAAGCAACAAAATGAAAGCCGCCGTAATTAAAGGAGTAATAGTCAGGTCCCAGATAAGAGCGATACATTTTCTTTCCGTACAGAGGATGCTGTGTGCTTACACGGGATTGCTCACGCTCAATCCCAAAGATTTCGTGATTGCCTGGGGCATTCCAAACTGGCGCAGAGATCTTTTGCGTTTCTGACTTATACATTTCATAGAGGGAAGATGCTTGTTTTTCGGAAACCCGGAGGGCATCTGCTACAAGGTCGCCGGTGACGAGCACAAAGTCTGGCCTGATGGAATCTACCAACGCCTGGAATTTATGCATCCGGTCGAGGGATTTTTCTTCGATGTGTGTATCAGAGGCATGGATAAATTTAAAGTGAGTGGGAACCATTACTTTGGTTAATGGGAAATCGACTTGTGAGTTGCCTCTTTGAAGATCCACCTTGGCATAAAACGATCTGAGTGCTTTGAACCCCTGGGGCAGTGAAATGAAAATAATACCATACCCTTTCGTCGCAGGTATCTGATAGAACCCATTCGCATCTGTCAGGAATACGTTGACCTGATCTGAAACGACTACGCCTTTCATGCCGTTTTCGTTTTTGTCGCGGATACCATTGCCATTGCTATCTGTAAAGACGATGCCGGAAATGGATGTAGCTCTGATTTGACTACTGGAGGAGACTAGGAAAATAAGAAGGCTTATGAATATTTTCATAAATGATTGTTCGATCTATTGATATTCAAAGAGCGTTTTTAGTAAACCAGATTGACGAATTATGGAATGAAGAGTGCCTTTTTTAATTTCTCTATGGTTCGGCACCGGTACCGTGATAGTGGAGTCAGGAGTCTTCTGTTGCATAATGATGTGACTTCCTTTTTGGCGGACCTCAGCAAAGTCATTATCTGCCAGAATCTTGCAAACCTCTTTGCCCGATAAGACCCTAAGCTTACCCAACCGCTACTTCAAGACGTGTAACGAAAACCTCCTCATGCAGCCGTTGGCTGATTTCTTTAGCTGAAGCATGTTCAAAGAAAAGTTCAACAGCTTCTTTAAGGTTGGTTGTTGCTTCTTCTACATTTTCTCCCTGACTTGCGATGTCAAGTTCAGGGCATAGTGAAACATAACCATCGCCTTCACGCTCAATAACAGCTGTAAACTGAAACTTCTTGCTCATATTCAAAGGTACAAAATTTAGCTGATTCTGGCTTAGTTGATTTCTGTAATTCGAGGGTGGGTTGGTTCAGTGAGCGCTTTCTTTATCTATGAACGTAAAATAGTGAATACCTAAATCTAAGATCCATACCAAGCTCGAAATCAGAGGATGTTTATTTGCGTTTATAAGCCTGCAGGTATTCAAAAATACTCACATTCATTAATAGCAGCAGCATTCCATAGAATGTATCTTCAACCGGAATGGTGAACACCCGGATGCCAAGATTTTCAGTGTCGTTATACCAAACCACAGGTTCAGGTAAACCCGTGCCAGTAAGGATGCCATTGACAATAATAAACGGTATGAGAATAAAGAGATAAGCAAAATAAAACCTTCCAAGCCAGGCCGGCCGGACTTTGATGATCAGAAAGATTAGAAATATGGCGGTTGCAATGAATGTAACGGAGGGATACCAACGATCATAGTACTTCAACCCGACTGCTAACAAGCCTACAATCAATACCCAGGTCACTCGGTTGCCATTGTCGGGAAGTGGTTCTGTTTTTCTGAAATAATTGACCGCTTCATATGTGAATACGCAGGCGTAGGGGATGCAAATAAAGAAAAGCACCTCTTCAATTGGCAAATGGCCAATGTAGATGCCGGTGATGTATCGAGGATTAAACCCCCACACTCCCATGCCCGTGAACCAGTTGTCCCAAATGATAAAGATCAAAGCAGGGATCGCGATTGCCGGCCAAAGGTATTTCCACTTTTTAGAAAAATTCTTCTTCGAATTAAAACTGAAGAGGAAGGGGAAGAGGATGGAAAGGATGTCGAGAAGGAGATAGAAATACTTTTCCAAGGGTGGGTGCGAGTGATAAAGTGATAAAGTGTTAAAGTGTTAAAGTGCTAAGGTGACCATCATTGTGTTTCCTTCCGGTCTGTCTTAAAGGAAAAGCTCTTTGGTTCGTATTTCTTGGGAGCAATTAAAAAACCAAATGCTTCACAGCCGTGTTTTGTATGCTTGCTGTGATGGATATAGTGGGTGTGGATCATACGTTGTAAGTAGTGACTGCGTTTATTCGGTTTCCAGCGGATCCGTTGGTGAACGACAATATCATGAAAGACCAGGTAAAATAGTCCATAACAGAAAATGCCGATGCCGACGGAGATCAAATAGGGATTATACATCCAAACAGTCCCGAAATAAATCAATACAATAGAAGGAATGCTGAATACCACAGCAAACCAATCGTTCTTTTCCAGTGTGTGATCATGTACGGTATGGTGTGATTGATGCCAGACCCATAGAAATCCATGCATCACATATTTATGCGTGAACCAGGCAACAAATTCCCAGAAAAGAAATGTTCCTATTACAATTAAAGCACAGACCAAAATCGATAACGCATCCATTTTGTGCAGACTTAGTTTTTGCTTTGCTGATTTTTCATGGAAAAGATGTTTTTCAACACCTTATTACGATGTTCAAAAATACCACTTACCTCCCGCTCGACAAAAAGCCAATGAGCAAGCCTGCCCAGAAACCCTAATGGCAAAGCGTAGTCAACTTCATCCCTCATCTCAACCCCACTGCTCACAGGTGTGAAGTGGTGTTTGTGATGCCACAGTGCGTATGGTCCGAAGCGCTGCTCATCGGTGAAATAGGCTGGTTCTTGAACATGTGTGATCTCCGTAACCCATCGTAACCTCAACAGCGGCAAGACGTTCACTTTGTAGCTGATGATTTGACCCGGATACATTTTCTCGCCTCCAGACATGGAGAGAATTTTGAAATTCATTTTGGCAGGCGTTATCACAGACAGGTTCTTTGGTGAGGAAAAGAAGTTCCATGCCTCTGGTTGTGAGATGGGAAGGAATTGTGTTTGTTTTAGATGATAGATTTTCATTATCAATTTGATGTAGGAATGCTTTTCACGCAAAGTCGCAAAGGCACAAAAGCATGCAGCTCTTCTCGATCTTTGCAGCTTTGCGTGACTCGTATTCTCATTTTTTCGTTTAATACAAACTTACTATTGGAAGCTGGTTAGAGGACTGAGAATGCATGATCGTCTCCTTGTCGTTCCAGCGCTTAATTTAAACACCCAAATGTAAAAAGGGTTTTAAAAGTTCTTTAAAATCCTCACTTTAGGTGATCCATAACCTCACTATGAGATTCCAAAGCGCTTCCTTCTTGCTTTTACTGGCCTTTGTTGCTTCCCTTTCATCCTGTAGAAGAGAAAATTCTATTGCCGGCCAAAGTGACTCTGTTGATTTTAACCTTCACATTCGCCCCATCCTGTCAGACCGGTGTTTTAAATGCCATGGACCGGATGCAAATAAGCGAAAGGCAAATCTGCGGTTGGACATCCGGGAGAATGCATTGGCTGCCTTAAGAGATAATCCTGAGGAGCACGTCATTGTGCCAGGCGAAGCATTCGCATCGGAAGTATATCGACGAATTTCTTCCGGCGATACATCGCAGCTTATGCCGCCGGTCAACTCTAATTTGAAGCTGAATGATCATGAAATAGAACTTATTAAAACCTGGATTGACCAAGGCGCTGTCTACAAGAAACACTGGGCTTTTATACCGCCCAAACTACATTTGCTGCCCGAAATTAAGCGCACCGATTGGCCGCAAAATGAGATCGATCATTTCATATTGGCTGGTATGGAAGGTGTAGGTTTAGCTCCCAACGAAATCGCAGACAAGGAAAGGTTGCTAAAGCGGGTGAGCCTTGACATTACAGGTTTGCCACCCACCATTGAGTTGCAGAAGAAATTTCTCGATGACCGATCTGGAAAAGCTTACGAAAAAGTGGTGGATGAATTACTCCTCCAGCCTCAGTATGGTGAAAAGATGGCAACCTATTGGATGGATGTTGCGCGTTATGCCGACTCCCACGGGTATCAGGATGACGGATACCGAACCATGTGGCCATGGAGGGATTGGGTGATCCATGCGTTCAATGAAAATTACCCTTACGATCAGTTTGTCACCTGGCAGCTGGCCGGGGATTTATTGCCAAATCCGACGAAGGAACAACTGCTGGCGACGGGCTTTAACCGCAATCACAAGATCACTCAAGAAGGAGGCGTTATTCAGGAAGAGTACCGGATTGAATATGTGACTGACCGCACCAACACGTTTTCTAAAGCTTTCCTGGCACTCACCATGGAATGTGCGCATTGTCATGATCATAAATATGATCCCATTTCTCAGAAAATGTATTATAGCACTTTTGCTTTTTTTAATCAGGTACCTGAAAAAGGACTTGTAGGAGACATCACACTGGCATCTTTGGCAGATCCTCCCAAGATAAAATTCTCCTCCGAAGAAGTGAGCAAAATCTATACTTTCATCAACAAACGAGATACAGCCGGGGTAGAAGTAATGGTGATGAAAGATTCAAGTAAGCGTAGGCCGACTTATATTCTAAAGCGTGGCGTATATGATGCCCACGGAGATGAAGTGACCATGGACTTACCTCCGGCAGTGCTGCCATTTGATACCATCACTTATCCCGGAAACAGACTTGGCCTTGCCAAATGGATGTTTGATAAAAAGAACCCGCTTACTTCCCGTGTTTTTGTTAACAGGATGTGGCAGGAACTTTTTGGCCGCGGATTGGTAAAAAGTTCGGGTGACTTTGGGATGCAAGGTGATTTGCCCTCCCATCCTGAGTTGTTGGATTGGCTCGCCGTGGACTTTATGAATAATGGCTGGGACATCAAGAGGCTGATGAAGCAGATGGTAATGTCTGCTACGTATCAGCAGTCTTCTACAATTGCTCCCGAGAAATTGGCAAAAGATCCGGAAAATATTTTATGGTCACGAAGCCCTCGTATCAGGATGTCAGCCGAATCGGTACGTGACCTTGCATTGTCAAGCAGCGGACTGTTGGTAAAAGAAATTGGAGGCCCGAGTGTAAAAGTGTATCAACCGAAAGGAATATGGGAGGCCTCCACCTCTGGCAGAGGAATTCTTGCGCACTATGTGCAAGATCACGGCGACAAACTTTATCGAAGAGGACTTTACAGTTTTATTAAGCGTACATCACCCCCGCCAGGGGTACTTGTATTTGACGGCAGTGCCCGCGATCAGTGTGAAGTAAAGCGACTGCGGACGAATACGCCGCTGCAGGCATTGATATTGTTGAATGATCCAACAATCCTTGAATCATCGAGGGTATTTGCTGAAAGGTTGATGATGGAGAGCTCATCTTCAACAGAGAAGATTGAAAAAGCATTTCAAACGGTGCTTTGCCGTAAACCAAAGCCTACGGAATTGCAGATCCTGAAAGGTTATTTTGACGATGAGAAAAGAAGGTTTGATGCTTCGAAGGAGAACGCAAAGAAGTTGATTGCCTCGGGGGAGTACCCACATTCAGAAATCAAGGATTTTGCTTCTCTCGCTGCCATGATGCAGGTGGTGCAAACATTATATAACATGGAGGAGGCGATTACCAAAACATGACAAGGCTATGGACGAATTTTTAAAGAACCGCTTCCACATTACTCGGCAACATTTTCTGGGTAAGATGGGCCTCGGCCTTGGGTCAGTGGCGCTCGGCTCTTTGCTTATCCCGGATCTCTTTGATGGCAAGAATGAAGCATCAGCCGCAGTAGGATTACCTCACTTCGCTCCGAAAGCCAAACGCATCATTTATCTTTTTCAGAATGGTGCACCTTCTCAACTTGAGAGCTTTGACTATAAACCCATGCTGAGTAAAATGGCGGGTGAGGAGTTACCTCCATCTATCCGTATGGGACAGAGATTGACAGGAATGACTTCAGGGCAAAAGAAGTTTCCCCTCGTGGGATCCCATTTCAAGTTCCAGCAATATGGTCAGTCAGGAGCATGGGTGAGTGAGATGTTTCCGAACATCGCCAGGGTGGTGGATGAGATATGCATTATCAAGTCGATGCATACCGAGGCAATCAATCATGATCCAGCTCTCACGTTCATGCAGACCGGTGCGCAACAGGGAAACAGACCGAGCATGGGTGCCTGGCTCAGTTATGGTTTGGGTAGTGAGAATAAGAACCTACCCGCATATTGCGTGCTGCTTTCAAGGGGTAGAGGCAATGGCCAGGGAGTGTACTCGAAATTATGGACGAATGGATTTCTGGATAGCATCCACCAGGGTGTACAATTCAGCAACAGCGAAGAGCGGGTACTCTATTTAAAAGACCCGCAAGGGCGTGACCGAGCCGATAGCCGGAAAATGCTCAATCATCTGGCAGAACTAAATGATTTGAATTATAAGGAGTTTGGCGATCCGGAAATACAAACACGGATCCAGCAATATGAGATGGCTTATCGCATGCAGACTGCAGTCCCCGAACTCACCGACCTGAAGAACGAACCTGACAACATCGTCAAAATGTATGGCGCGGACTGTTTAGCGCCAGGAACATATGCCGCCAATTGCCTGCTGGCAAGAAAACTCTCTGAATCAGGCGTTCGGTTTGTTCAGCTGTATCACCAGGGCTGGGACCAGCATGGTAACATGGTAGGAGAGATGCCTTTGCAGGCACAGGATGTGGACCGGGCAACCGCAGCGTTACTCATGGACTTAAAACAACGTGGACTCCTCGATGAAACGCTCGTGATCTGGGGTGGAGAATTTGGGCGAACAAACTATTGCCAGGGCGACTTGTCAAAAGATAATTATGGACGAGATCATCACCCCAGATGTTACACCATCTGGATGGCGGGTGGCGGGGTGAAGCCGGGGATGGTCTACGGCGAATCGGACGAATTTGGTTATAACATCATTAAAGATCCCGTACATGTGAATGATTTTCATGCCACCGTACTGCATCTGATGGGCCTCAATCATGAGCAACTCAACTTCAAACATCTGGGAAGAAGGTATCGTCTTACGGATGTAGCAGGAAAAGTAGTGACAAGCATATTGGCATAAACCTAAGCGGCCCTCGCATTAAAAAATAATCCCTCATGCAGAGAGTGAAAAGTTTTTTCATCAACGTTATTTTCTTCGTTCAGGCATTATTAATTTTTTTGCTGATTGTTGAAGATTACGTGCAAATTCCTGTGTGGCTTCAGGTGGCAGGTCGGCTTCATCCGGTCCTGCTGCATTTGCCGATTGGACTGCTGGTTCTTTTCATGATCTTTTTGCTCTTGCAAAGTGAGTTTAAGAAGAAAGCTTTCCAGAAGATCGGCTCGATCGTATTATTCCTTACCTCCATGACCGCTTCATTCACGGCTCTTTTTGGTTTTCTTCTTTCCAGACAAGGCGACTATGGGCCTGATGCGCTATCACAACATAAAATCAGTGGAACAGTATTGAGTCTACTTTGCTTTGGACTATTGCTGGCGTTCAATTATTCAGAGAAAATTAGCCTGCCCGTTTATGGATTCAGCTTATTGTCTATTGGCTCCTTGTTGTTTACCGGGCATACCGGCGGAATTCTTACTCATGGAGAGAACTATGTATTTGGTCCTTTGTCATCGGCTTCCGATGATCTTGCCTTCAATGAAGATGGCACTGTCTTTCAAATGGCCGTGTATCCTGTTCTGAAAAATAAGTGTATCTCTTGCCATAATGAAGCCAAGGCGAAGGGGAAGTTTGTGATGACCTCCATTCGTGAATTCAAAAAAGGAGGCAAGCGTGGCAAGGAGTGGGAAGATGGAAATCCTGGCAAAAGCCGGTTGATCCAGAATATTCATCTGCCTTTGGAAGACGATGACCATATGCCGCCGGACGGTAAAGCTCAACTGACGAATCAGGAGATTACCCTGCTGGAGCAAT
Source organism: Cyclobacteriaceae bacterium (assembly GCA_043776495.1). Classification (GTDB taxonomy): domain Bacteria; phylum Bacteroidota; class Bacteroidia; order Cytophagales; family Cyclobacteriaceae; genus ELB16-189. The sequence continues at coordinate 8,280 of JAYVRH010000404.1, read as the reverse complement.
GGATCAAGTCAGGTGCGGACTTTGATAAGAAGCTGAGTGATCTAAAAGATGATGATACATTAAAAGTGATTGCTCTTGCTCAGGTTTCAACGATCTCTTTGCCGTCAAAGGAGAAGCACTATGAATTTGCTGCCGCATCGGATGATCTTATCAAGAAACTGACCACTCCTTTTCGCGCCATATTTCCTCTTTATCAAAACAGTGCGGCCTTGCAGGCGGACTTTTTCATCAAGGAGTCTTTTAAAGCCAGTGCCCTGGAGGAGTTGAAGGAGATACAAGAGCAGCTGGTCGTTTTGAATCTTTCAAAAATGCCCGTGACCGACAATGATCTAAGTATTATTGGTAATTTCAAAAATCTTGAAAAATTGAACCTGAACTATTCGAAAATCAAAGGGCCCGGGTTGTCATCTTTCCAGTCATTGAACAACCTTACATCTCTTTCCATGGCAGGAACTGAAATTGATTTACAAAGTTTGAAGCTCGTTCTGGAGTTACCAGCATTGAAGGAATTATTTATCTGGAATACGCGAATCACCGAGAATGAGAGGTCAGCATTGGGCGCTCAGTATCCCAGAATTTCAATTGTGACGAGTCAGTTTAAGGACGACAGGATATTGAGTTTGGGCAAACCAGTTTTAGAAAATGAAGGTGTTGTAAAAAAAGGAGAGTTGGTCACCTTAAAACACTCGATGCCGGGGGTGACCATCCGCTACACCCTGGATGGAACAAACCCGGACACTTTTTCTTCAATCGTCTATGAAGCGCCCATGAAGCTTACCGGCACATCGAAAATAAAAGCACTGGCATGCAAACAGGGCTGGTATTGTAGTGATGTTTTTGAAATGACTTGTTTTTTGGAAGGACAGATGCCGGTTCACTCAGAACTGCTGAGTGCCACGAATGCTTATTATCCGGGAGAAGGAGCTAAAAGTCTTACGGATGGATGGAAGGGTTTTATCGAAGTATTAAATACCCCTGCCTGGCTTGGTTATAAAGATCGGCCTTTTATTGCAAGTTTCGATTTCGAAAAAAATACAAAAATTAATTCTGTTGTGATCAGCTATGCTAAAAACCTTTCAGGGACATATTTTCCGCCGGCGGCAGTGGAGGTGTGGGGAGGAAGAAATCTAAAAGATCTAAAACTTATCAAAGTAGAGAAAATCGAAGTGCCGATAGCAGCCCAACCTTCACAGACAGAGGCGTTGATTATTACCGTCACGGCCAACTATTCTTTTTATAAATTGGTTGCAAAACCAATTGAAAAACTGCCCAAATGGCATGGAAGCAAGGGAAAAAAGGGGTGGCTGCTGATAGACGAGGTGATCTTTAACTGAATCAAGTATTATTCTTAATTGATAAAACATGAAACGAAGAGAATTTATTCATCGCACTGCATTGGTCGCCGGAGCTTCCATGGTGTCTTTCCAATCAATGGCTGAAGGCGAAAGTGAAATCTACGGCCAACATGAGAAGCGCTATCGCATGGACAAAGACTGGGTGAAAACGGGACCGATGGGCCTTGCCGTGAAAGACTGCCATGAGATGGTGCAAGATGGAAGCGGGAGGATCGTCTTGCTGACCAATGAAACCATGAACAATGTTATTTTCTTCGATCGCAAAGGAAAGGTCCTGGAGACGTGGGGTCATGATTTTACAGGCGCTCACGGACTGACTCTCATTGGCTCTGGAAAGGACCAGTTGCTTTTCATCACCGATACTGAACTCCATCAGTTTTATAAAGCTACCCTCGATGGAAAAATTTTGAGTACCTGGGATTTTCCTGTGACGACAGAAAGATATTCAGAGGCCAAACAATTTAAGCCTACAGAGACTGCCATTACAAAAAATGGCGAAGTCTATGTAGCCGATGGCTACGGATCGCAATATATTATTCACTACGATACACAGGGTAAGATTAAAAATGTCTTTGGCGGCCGAGGAGACAAGGAGTCAAATCTTGATAATGCTCATGGCATCTGCATCGATTACAGGACTACACCAGAAACGCTGATGATCACAGACCGTACCCGCTGTTGTTTTAAACGGTTCACCTTGGCAGGAGTGTATCTTGAAACCATTTCCTTGCCCGGTTGCGGTGTATGCCGCCCGGTCATCAAAGGAGACTACCTCTATGCGGCAGTCCTCCGTGCGCCAGATATGACCCGTGAAAACAGCGGGTTTGTCATTATTTTGAATAAAGAGAACAAGGTAGTTTCTGTCATTGGTGGGAGCGAAGCGGCTTACGATGACAATAATAAATTAAGAACCTTCCAGCAGACAATTCCTCTTTTCAAACATCCGCACGATGTGATGGTGGATGATGAAGATAACCTCTATGTCTGTCAATGGAATTCCGGGAAGGTATATCCCTATAAGTTCATGCCTGTGTGAGAATGGTGCAGGCGTTGCTGTTCTTCTCCAACACTAGGTGCGAACTCGTTGGGGAAGAAAACCAACAAATGAAAGCCGCGTATCTTCGTCAACTAATTCTTCTTGCCGATGTTGATGTTTTGCGGCCATTTAACCGAGCGCTTTTTTATAAACCCTCAATGCCCTGGCCCTGGCAACAGAGTGTTCCACAATTGGAGCGGGATATTCTATTGATTCAAATTCGGGTACCCATTTAATGATGTATTTCCTTTCGGAATCAAACTTCTCAGTCTGGATATATGGATTGAATACTCTAAAATAGGGCGCCGCATCGCAACCGGACCCAGCTGCCCACTGCCATCCACCGTTGTTTGCGGCGAGGTCAAAATCGAGCAGCTTTTCTGCGAAGTAGGCCTGGCCCCAGCGCCAGTCAATAAGCAAATGCTTTGTTAGAAAGCTGGCCACGATCATGCGTACCCGGTTGTGCATAAATCCGGTGGTGTTGAGTTCACGCATGCCGGCATCTACGATTGGATAACCAGTACGGCCTTCACACCAGACTTGGAACTCGTCCACGTTATTACGCCACTCGATCCGGTCGTAGGCAGGTTTGAAAGCCTTGTTTTCTACTTGTGGAAAGTGCCACAAGATCATGTGGTAGAAATCACGCCAGATGAGTTCATTGAGCCATTGCTCATTTTTTTTAAAAGCAATTTGGACCAACTTACGAATGCTTACTGTTCCAAACCTGAGGTGCACACTTAATCGGGTGGTGCCCTCTATGGCAGGGAAGTTTCGCCGCTCACCATATTTTTCTATAATGGATTGCCTGATGGTCCTTTCAGGGAAGGGGGCATGCGACCCTATAAAACCGATGTCGGCCAGCAAGGGAAAAGGGAGTGGCTCAATTTGTTTTAGATGATTGAGATATTTGGAAGTTGGATAGCTTTTCAAATGAGAGTCTTTCATTACACTTTTCCACTTGCGGCTGTACGGTGTAAAAATGGTGTAAGGCTTTCCATCCTCTTTCACCACCTCCTCTTTTTCAAAAATGACCTGATCTTTATAAGTCTTAAAGGTAATGCTTCTGTCTTGTAATAGCTTCCTGACTTTCTCATCACGGGCCAAGGCATATGGTTCATAGTCATGATTGGTGTAAACCGAGTTAGGATTCAATTCCTTAAAAATATTGATTGGATCACCATGGAAAACCAATAAGGAGCTGCCCAGCTTCTGTAGGTTAGCATTCAATAGGACAAGCGCTTGATGGATGAATCCTACTCTTCGGTCAGCTTTGTCCTCCAACTTCTCAAGGATTGCAGTGTCAAAGATGAAGATCGGAAGGACCTCTTTATTTTCTTTTAGCGCATGGTAAAGACCTGCGTTATCCTCCAGCCGTAGGTCACGGCGAAACCAGAAGAGGGTGGTGGTTGGACTAATTGCGTCTTTTGTAGCTTCGGAATAGAAGATCTTCAATTTTTTCAAGCTTTCGGTAATTAAGGTTCGGCGGGTCGGCTGATCGTTGAGCATAGACTTCTCAACGAGTACATTTCCGATGGGGTCAACATTTTCCACAATATCTATTAACACATTTTTATATGAAATGTTTAAAGTCATTATCCAAATATTATTTTAATGTTATATTGGTAACAATTACATAATATGTTCCAACTCGGAAAGAGAATGCAAAAAGTTTTGACTTCCGGTGCATTTTTCCTGATTTGCAGTGTTTCATCAGCTCAGGTAGCTCCAGTTCAAAATTTTGGTTCTGAGCCCAGGGCCTACACTCAAAGAAAGTCGTTTTGGACGGAGTTTAATATAGGCGGGACAATCTCAAAAAATAAGCGTTGGCAGTATCAAATGGATTACCAATATCGCCGGGGCGCGGACGCAAGCTACATTCAGGGTGGTCAGACGGGTAATATCTTTAAAGAAATTTCTCAGCAGGTGTTTCGTCCCTGGATTCACTATTGGATGATCCCAGGCGTCCTTCGCTTTTCATTATCCCCGATTGGATATTGGGTTACTTGGACGCCCGGAGAGGAATCATCAGTATATCCTAACAAGGAGGGGACAATCGGTGGTCAAAGCGTATTCCCCGAGTTCCGGATTTGCCCGCAGATTACAACACAGCAATATTTTGGCCGTGTGCTATTTGTAAATCGATTTCGTTATGAGTTCAGATACTTGGGTGAAAGAAGTGCTGTCTCACATGACCTTTCTGATTTTAGCAAGGGATTTAATTTTGCACCAACCGATGTAGGCAATCAATCGGCCAGTCAGGGTTGGTATGGTAATAACCAGGCAGGGCGAATGCGTATTCAAACTCGCCTGCAGATTCCAATTAACCATAAAACGCTGACAGAAAAGACCATTTATGTTAATGTATGGAACGAATTGTTTCTTTCAACCGGTGCTCATGTAAAAAATAGTAAATTATTGAATCAGAATCGTTTTGTTGCGTTAGCGGGGTATAAGTTTAAAGGAAAATTTCCGGTCAGAATTGAAGGAGGGATAACGTATCAAACACTTTTCTTGTACAATATGGATACGGCTCCTACCAATCCCAATGTAAGCTATCAGGGAGCTAATGTTGAAAATGATCTTGCCTACACCATTTATGTAATTTTTGATGAGTTCCACAAACTATTCGGCAAGAAAGAGTCAGAAGAAGATAAGAATCAAGCAAAATGATTCAGTGGATCAATCAGCATTCCCCGAATGGGAAAATGGTGACCTATATTATAAGCGGCTGACTTAGTGAACGATTGTTTTTTCCAGCTCCTGATGTTCCATGATCATCTTGAACCAGAATGAATATAGTTCGGGGTTCTGGCGCATATCTTCCCGAATTTCTCTTGTTCCCATGTATTTCCAATCTTCAACCTCTTCTTTATTAATGATGGGTTTGCCATCAAATTTGCCGAAATACACATGATCCAGTTCATACTCTGTTAAAGTCCCGAGGGCGGAGCGATAAATGAATTTGTGAGAAAAGGTTGCTTCCAGGTCTATTCCCATTTCATGAATCAATTGGCGGCGCACAGCGGAGTGCATTGGCTCACCTGGCCTGGGATGACTACAGCAAGTGTTTGTCCACAACCCGCCACTATGATATTTTGTTTTGGCCCGCTTTTGCAAAAGGACTTCCCCCTTTGAGTTGAAAAGCAATATTGAGAAAGCCCGATGTAAAACTCCCTTTTGATGGGCTTCCATCTTTTCCATGGATCCAACCTCCTGATCAGATGCGTCCACCAGGACAACTTGGTCCATTTCAGATCATGTTTAATTGGTGCTTAACAAAAGAATAGCCGAGAATGGCAAGTTTGTGCCGGTTACGAACCCGGACCCTACTCTCCAGAACACGTTCGCAGGGAAGATTCTTGATCTTCCGAAAGAGTGCTTTATAATACTGGAAGGCCACATATACTCCCAACCTAGCCCCTTTAGGCAATTGCTTGATCCCCTTATATGCCACCGAGAAATCGGCCGCGATACTTTCTTCTATTTTTTTCTTGCTTAGATCATCAAACTTTTCCATTTCTATTCCAGGAAAATAACGGCGCCCTAACAAGGAGTAATCAGCATGCAAATCGCGGAGGAAATTAACTTTTTGGAAAGCAGATCCCAGTTTCATGGCGAATGGTTTCAAACGCTCATAGTCGTCATTGTTTCCCTTGCAGAAAACACGAAGACACATCAGACCGACCACTTCGGCGGAACCCAGAATATATTTTTCAAACTCCCGCTGATTATATTCTTTTTGAGTTAGATCCATCTCCATGCTCAACAAAAACTGCTCGATAATTTGATGATCAATACCAAATTTATTGACAGTGGATTGAAAACTATTGAGAATGGGATTGAGACTTATCTTTTCTTCGATGGCAGTCCATGTGTCTTCTCGGAATCGCTTCAGTAAAGCATGCTTATCATAATCATGAAATGTGTCCACGATTTCATCGGCGAACCTCACAAAACCATAGATGGAATAAACGGGATTGCGAAGGCTTTTCCCCAGACATCGTATGCCAATGGAGAAAGAAGTGCTAAAGGCATGTGCTGTGAGCCGGCTTGTGGCCATAGAAACCTTGTCAAAAAGTAATTTCTGTGTCATGCTCGTCCTAATTTTTCAAAATTTACTATTAATAATAATGATTCTTTTTGTCTGTTTTATTCCTTCGTATCAATTCCTGTGCTACCACCTGGCCTGAGATAATCGAAGGAGGAACCCCAGGCCCGGGAACTGTAAGCTGTCCGGTATAAAACAGATTTTTTACCTTATTGTTTACGATCGATGGTTTTAAATTCGCGGTTTGCATAACCGTATTCGCCAGACCGTACGCGTTACCCTTAAATGCATGATAATCAAGGATAAAATCCTGATGTGCATAACTTTTATTGTAAATAATACTTTCCTTTATGGATTGTCCTGTGAGTGATTCCATCCTGTTGATCACAAGCTCAAAATATTTTTCCCGGGTTTCTGTTGTATCTATCAAGTCCGGTGCCACTGGGATCAGGATGAATAGATTTTCGTGACCTTCCGGAGCCACCGTTGTGTCGGTTTTGGACGGACAGCAAACATAGAACAAGGGATTCGTAGGCCACGAAGGATGATCATAGATTTCCTTCGCATGGAGACCAAAATCCTGATCAAAGAAAAGGTTGTGATGAAGAAGGTTCTTTAACCTTTTGCTCACACCAAGGTAAAAGATAAGTGAAGAGGGTGCCATGGCGCGCTTATCCCAGTAAGAATTTGAATATTTTCGAAATTCCTGAGGCAATAACTTTTGTTCCACATGGTGATAATCTGCACTCGCGACCACATAATCTGATTCTATTTTCGATCCATTGATCTGGAGTGATTTTATGTTGCTGGAATCGAGTTCCATGCCAACCACCTCGCTGTTGAACTTAAAAGATACACCTTGGTCTTTTGCGATTTGGTGCATCGCTTCTACAATTTTATACATGCCACCCATCGGATACCACGTACCGAGCGACATGTCAGCATAATTCATAAGGCTATACAACGCAGGTGTTTTTGAAGGTGCCGCTCCAAGGAACAGCACTGGAAATTCCAGGAGCTGAATGAGGCCCGGATCATGAAAGTGTTTACGAATGTATTTTGATATCGATTTGACTACGTCGAGCTTGAAAATGCCTCCAAGAAGTTTGAGATCGAATAGTTCACCAATAGATAATCCGGGTTTGTAGACCAGACTATTGATTCCCGTTTCGTATTTGTATTTCCCTTCTTCCAGAAATTTTCTCAGTTGATGGCCGCTACCGGCTTCCCTCTTTTCGAACATCGCGGTTAAAGCTTGTTCGCCGGCAGGTACGTCCAGAATATCATCTTTAGAAAAAAAGACCCGATATGACGGATCAAGTCTTACCAAATCATAGAAATCGGAGGCCTTCGTGCCAAAACGATGATAGAACTTTTCAAATACGTCTGGCATCCAGTACCAGCTGGGTCCCATATCAAAAACGAATCCTTGTTCTTCGAATTTTCTCGCCCTTCCTCCAGGGAGGCTGTTCTTCTCAAATACAGTGACTGAATGACCAGCTTGTGCAAGACAGGCTGCTGCAGACAAACCGGAGAAGCCTGAGCCAATTACAGAGACAGTGGACATTGGGCCTTTTGCCTTTAACCTACCATTTTTTTCTGGATTTCCTTTCGAGCATGAAAGATCCGGTTCTTCACGGTACCAATGGGCAGCTTCAAATGCTCGGCGATCTCGTGATACTTATAGCCGGTGGTGTGCATTTTGAAAGGTATGAGCAATTCATCCTTGATTGAATTCATATTTCTCCACGTTTCCTTAAATTCCAAACTCCCCTCCGGACGGTTGAAGGTATATTCGTCTTCGACATTCAAAAAGTGCAAATCCTTGGTATCATCGT
>JAYVRH010000403.1:0-5387 GCA_043776495.1 Cyclobacteriaceae bacterium | reverse complement strand
GTTCCATCGCCATCGGCCATCCCCTAGGATGCAGTGGCGTCCGCATCAGCGCAACCCTCATTCATGAAATGCAAAAACGTAAGGTGAAGTACGGGCTTGCGACAATGTGTGTCGGTATTGGGCAGGGGGCAGCTTTAATCTTCGAACGATGTTGATTCTTATTAATTTCATTTCCTTCTCAAAGAAATCCGAGTCAAGCAGGCAATCGACAGTAGGCAGTGGGCATTGTTCGCAGCTGAATTATATTGTCTGTTTACCATTTCAATTCTTCCAACCCCATTGTATTCGCTCACCGCGCTCCCTTGCCTACTGCTTACAGCCTACTGCCTACTCCAACTCCCATGCGCTACCTCTTTGAGATCACCTACGAAGGCACCCACTACCACGGTTGGCAGACCCAGACAAACGCCATTGGAATTCAGCAAGTGGTGGAAGAGACTTTGTGCAAATTAATTCGTGAACCAATTTCAATTGTGGGTAGCGGGCGCACCGATACAGGGGTGCATTGCGTTCAACAGTTTTTTCATGTCGATATTGACAAGGAGTTTGACAAGAATAACCTCATTATTCGGTTAAATTCATTTTTGCCTAAAGACATTGCCATCCGCTCGGTACGAAAAGTGAAGCCGGAAGTGAGTGCGCGGTATGATGCGTTCGAAAGGACCTACGAGTATCATATCACGCTAAAAAAGGACCCTCTTCGGGAGGGGCGTGCATTCTATTTTTTTAAGACAATAAACCTGTCAACCTTGCGACAAGCAACTGCGTTATTGCGAGGGTCCCACGATTTTGAGTGTTTCAGTAAAGTAAAAACGGATGTGAACCACTTTATTTGCGATGTAAAAGATGCTGAATGGAATAAAAAGGGTGACTTATTGGTTTTCACCATAACTGCCAATCGCTTTCTTCGGGGGATGGTGCGGGCCATCGTTGGAACACTGCTGGAAGTCGGCACAGAAAAAATCTCGGTGGAAGACTTCAAGCACATTTTGAAAAGTAAGGACAGAAAGAAAGCAGGAATGAACGTCGCCCCTGAAGGGTTATATTTAATGAAGGTTAAGTATCCAAAATCAATTTTTATAAAATAACATTGCGCAAGGTCCAGTGGTTAAAATCTGGCATGAAGGCATTAAATACGCTTGTTGGAGTCTATGGAAAATGAAAAAGTTAGTAGCGGCAATATCATCGACTTCAAAGTATTGAGGCGGATTTTCCTGTTCATCCAACCGTACAAAAGCAGGTTCTATTTCGTAATTGTACTCACCTTTTTTCTCGGGTTCTTATCTCCGTTTAGAGTCTATCTGACTCAGCTGATCCTGGATGACTATGTTGCAAAAGGCAACTATCAGATGATGCTATATTTCACCATGCTGTTAATCGGATTATTGATCTTTCAGTCGGTGCTTCAATACATTCATACGTACATATCCGGCAGGATTGGTCAGTATGTGATCAGGGACATAAGGATCCGATTGTACCAGCACATTGTTAGTCTGCGGTTAAGATTTTTTGACAAGACTCCGATTGGACGATTGGTGACCCGTACCATCTCGGACGTTGAGACACTGGCAGACGTTTTTAGCGAAGGCCTTGCGGCAATGATGGGTGATCTGCTTCAAATTGTGTTCATTCTAATTTTCATGTTCTTTACAGATTGGCGATTGTCGTTGGTCAGTCTTTCCTGTATTCCTTTAATGTTTTTAGCGACCTATGTCTTTAAAGAGAAAATAAAAGTTGCTTTCAACGATGTTCGTAACGCTGTATCGAACCTCAACTCATTTGTTCAGGAGCATATTACAGGAATGAATATTGTTCAGATTTTTGGAAGTGAGAAGCGGGAGTTTGACAAATTTAAAGAAATCAACAAAGATCATCTGAACTCCAATTTAAGGTCTGTACTATATTACTCCGTCTATTTTCCGGTTGCAGAAATAATTGCTGCGATGGGAATCGGGCTCGTGATGTGGTATGGTGCCAAAAGCGTTCTTAATGTAGAGCAAACAGGCATTACCATTGGTATGCTGACGGCATTCATCATGTACATTCAAATGTTTTTCCGCCCGATAAGAATGATCGCAGACCGCTACAATACGCTCCAAATGGGGATTGTGAGCTCTTCAAGAATCATTAATCTGTTGGACAGCAAAGATGACTTGATGGAAAATGGTACCCATCAGGCTGACATAATGAAAGGTGAAGTTACGTTTGATCATGTGTGGTTTGCCTACAATGATGCAGATTATGTCCTGAAAGATATTCACCTCGACATTAAAGCTGGGGAAACGATTGCCATGGTCGGTGCGACTGGTGCAGGCAAATCATCCATTGTAAATCTGATTAACCGTTTCTATGATATTCATCGTGGCTCCATTAAAATTGATGGCATTGACATAAAGGATTTCGACCTGAATTTCCTAAGGAAAAATATAGGCGTTGTTTTGCAAGATGTTTTCCTTTTCTCCGATACGATTCGGAACAATATCACGCTTGGCAATCCTGAGGTGACTGATGAAATGATCATGCATGCAGCAGACTTAGTGGGCGCCCAAAAGTTTATTGATCGGTTACCTGGTAAGTTAGACTATAACGTAATGGAGCGAGGGGCAACCTTGTCTGTAGGTCAACGACAGTTGCTTTCATTCATCCGTGCCATGGTATACGATCCAAAAATTCTAATACTGGATGAGGCCACTTCTTCCGTTGACTCGGAGACAGAAGAGATGATTCAGGTAGCCATTGGCAAAATGATGAGCCACCGTACGTCGATTGTGATTGCTCATCGGCTTTCCACCATCCAAAAGGCCGACAAAATAATTGTACTTGATAAGGGGGAAATCAAGGAGACGGGGCGCCATGAAGAGCTGTTGGAACATGGGGGAGTCTATGCCCAACTTCATAAAATGCAATACAAAGAAGCAGTATAACGTTCGAGCGTGTCCTTTGTCATCTCACCAAAACCTAATAGCAAAAGCGTTATATTTGCTCTAATGCATTACTCAAAACACACTTGGATTTTTTTGGTGTTGCTGCTGGGGGCGGGCAATGTTATTGCACAGGTAACCAAGAGCCATAGGAGCGCAGGCTTTCGAGTTCCAAAGGTGAATTCCAATAAGGCGCGGATCATTTGCCCAATATTTGAAGAAAGTCGTTATCCATATCAGGGAATTGGATTTAAACTTGGCGATCCCTTTGCCCTCACCTATAAGTTCTACGCCAATAAGCATTTTTCCTTCGCGGCTGACGCTGGTAAGGCAGCCAGTGGATTATACAATCGTTATTATCGTGATGCTTTCGTCACCTACCTTCCAGACACTTTAAGCAAGGACAAAAGCATTCAATACCTTGCCCACACAGTTCTTAAAGATTTGTTTCTTGAGGCAAAATTTCTCTACCAATGGGATGCTGAGAAGATTTCAAAGGGTTTACAGCTCTATGCAGGACTTGGCTGGCAATGGCGCAATACTAAAATTGAGTACGACTACAATTTTAATGACCGCTCGAGCAATCAAGATCAAGGAAAATTTGGAAAATTCACAGAGACGCGGTTTACCTATGGTCCCGTTGTGGTGCTGGGATTTGAATATTCCTATTTCTCTCTTCCGCTGTCGGCTTTCATTGAAATAGAAATGTTTACCGATGCGCTGATTGACCCCGGCTACCAGCGTTTTCAGGGTGGCGTTGGCCTTAGGTACGTGTTTTGATTGACGGCTGAAAAGTATCTAAATGCTACGGAAAATATTTGTTAGCACCTGCATCCTGTCTTGGCTCCTGAGTGGGTGTTCCATTGAAAAAATATATAAGAAGAAGCAATCCAACTCTTCTCCCTATAAGCAGATCGACCTTCATGCTATGGTACAACGCTACCTCAAAAAAGATAAGATCAATTCGATCGAAGGAATTTACTCGGTATCGGGGCTTGTGACCAAGAGAGGAAAGGGGTTTATGAGCAATACCGAAAAGGAAAAAACAACTGACCGTCAGGAAAACTACGCGCAAGTAGCCATCCTGCGCGATCCTGAAGATACCGGGAGAGACTACATTGAATTATCGCTCGACAAAGTATATCAACCAAGCTATTCCATAGTCGGAGAATTTAACACAGCGGCCGGTCGAAATATTCTAGTATATAAGCACCTGGGTGGCAAGAGCAAAGGTTCTACTTTTACTTTTACATCTGATAAAGACTCAGAAATGCTGGAGGGCATTCGGGTAGAAAGTGAAGGAAACACAACCGTCACCTATAAACTCACCTACATAAAGATCTTTCCAAAGTAATCAGCCTTCTACTTCGTCTGTCATCATTTGTTTTTCGTAGAGTTCACGGTAAATTTCATTGTCTGCAAGCAGGCCTTCATGGGTCCCTACTTCGGCTACCACTCCATCATTCAATACAATAATCTTGTTTGCAAGTTTAGCGGAAGAAACACGATGAGAAATAATAATTGTGGTACGGCCCTCCATAATGGATTTCATACTATTGAGAATTGTATTTTCAGTTTTTGTATCCACGGCAGAAAGCGCATCATCCAGCATCAAGATCTTAGGCTCACGCACGATGGCTCGTGCAATCGACACTCGTTGCTTTTGACCACCTGATAATGTAATGCCCCGCTCCCCTACCCGGGTATTAAAACCCAGTGGAAAATCAATAATATTTTGATACACGTCAGCGTCTTTGGCCGCTTTCAGGACTCTTTCTTCTACAATTGAGGGAAGACCAAAAGCGATATTGTTGAATATCGTGTCGCTGAAAAGAAACACATCTTGTGGCACGTAACCAATCTGGCTTCGGAGGCTTGTCAGGCTAAAGTCTTTTATGGGAATTCCGTCAATTAATATTTCACCACCAGTCACATCGTAGAGCCTCGACACAAGGTTGGAAATGGTACTCTTTCCTGAGCCAGTCCCACCAATAATGGCAAGAGATTCCCCTGGTTGAATTTCAAAAGATATGTTTCTCAACGCATTAATCCCTGTGTCTGGATAAGTAAAGGACACGTTCCTGAATTCAATTTTACCTATAATGGAGGTCGTCAGATTTTTTTCAGAAAAAAGGTCTGATTTTATTTGAAGGAATTCGTTAATCCGCTTTTGAGATGCTGCTGCCCGTTGTACCTGGCTGCTGGTCCAGCCCAGCGAAGCCACTGGCCATGTTAGTAAATTCACATAAATAATAAACTCAGCAATATTGCCGAACGTAAGCGAACCATTGATGACCTCGACACTGCCTTCATAGACGGTAAGTATGCTGCTGAGACCTATAAGCCCAAACAGCACAGGAAAAAAGAGTGACTGCACGCGGGTCAGCCGGAGCGACTGACGCTTATATTCATCGTTTTCAAGCGTAAACTTCTCTACGGACTCTTGCTCCCGGTTAAAGGATTTTA
>JAYVRH010000402.1:0-1694 GCA_043776495.1 Cyclobacteriaceae bacterium | reverse complement strand
ATCAAAAAGCGTTTCTTCTTCATCATTAAAGCGGACTGTATATAGGTTAACCGCTTGATGTTCTTCGAATAATTCAACACTGATTAAACGCTTCACTTATAAGTTAAGTTTCAAAATTAGATAATTCCGGCCAATTCCAAAATGAATTTATAATTAACTGTTTTACAGAACGTTAATTTCCATTATGCATCAGGACTAATGAGAGCTAGTAATGGTCAATTCTACCTCAATTATACCTCTCTGCCATCTTTATTAAGGCTGAGTGCCTATTCTTGTGAGCTTCATTTTCTTTTACTTTTATACTGTGCTTCCGGCTCCGCAGCCATGGCCACAGGGTAGCTATCGGAATCCTCATCCTTCGCTAAAGCTTTGGATGACACGCGCTCAGCATCACCCACCTTTACCTGCCCATTCATAAGCATTGGCAAAAGCCAATCACGGAGTTCGGAGAGTTTTTGATTTTCAGCTAAACTGGTCTGTTTCTTCCTTTGGATGTTCTCCATGAAATTGTAAAACCGATCCACTGTTTCCTTGTGAGCTCCCGCTTACCAGAATCGTTATGAATCACACTGGTAGTCTTGATGTCTTTGACAAACTCGTTTCTCGAATTGATTTCATGCACTACTAATCCCCTGCTTCGAAATTCTTTCCCGGCTTGTATCAGCAAATCGAGACGATCTACTATGAAAAAGAATTTTGGAATAATTTTCTTCTTCTGAAAATAATCGGTGAGGCACTTTACATTGTAGTATGCCAGTGCTGTTTTGCCGCTGCCTTGTGTGTGCCAGATAATTCCTTTCCTCACACCTGCGTCAAGCTTTGTCTGGATAGCTTTGGAAGCAAAAATCTGCGGGTAGCGCATGATGTGCTTTTGCAAACCTGAATTCTCCTTTACGTAGGCAAATGCATATTTGAGAATGAACGCTACACGATCGCGCTGTAGAAGCGAAGTACAAATTTTATTCGTTGGCGATTCAGGATTTTTATTGGTGATAAACTCTTGTGAGTTTTTAATGCCTACATAGTTAGTATCTTTCAGCACTGCGTTTTCGATCGCATCATTTGCCGGTTCCAGTATTTTATTCAGATCGAATGTCTCCTCTTCCCGGAAATAGTTGAGTAGAACCTTTCCATACGCAGTGGTCGCATAAAATGCACCTTCTAATTGTTGAAGGGAATCTTCGCGATACGGCATATTATTAGAGAAAATCATCAACTGCGCGATGTTCACAAAGTTTCTGAATTTCTTATTCTGAAAGCGTTTTTGAATTCTGTTAAGCTCTGCCCGAATGCCGTCCTGATTATTTGGTTTTTTTACTTCAATGAACACCAAAGGCATGCCGTTTATCAACAAGGTGATGTCGGGTCGGAATTCTTCATCATCCTTCTTGTGCGTTAACTCCGTAGCAACATGGAAAGAGTTGTTATTGAAATTCTCGAAGTCGATTAAGCGTGTTCCTGATTGATCAATTAGTTTTTCAAAGAAGGCCTTGCCTAAATCCTCATTTTCCAGACTTAGGCTTACTTCATCAAAGCAGCGCTTTATATCTCCCTCATTCAATTCTGGATTTATCTTAGAAATGCTTTTATGAAAAATGTCGGTGAAGATATTATTTGACTCATCCCATTTCTGATTGGTCAGCGACAAGTAAGTATACCCCAACCGGATAAGGTGTAAGATGGTAGGGATTTTT
>JAYVRH010000401.1:0-1694 GCA_043776495.1 Cyclobacteriaceae bacterium | reverse complement strand
TCTGAAATCAGGTGGTCAGGGTTGCTGACATAACTATTGTTGGACAACTTGGTGTTGGGAACGGTTTCGACGGTATAGGTTTGTGCCCTACCGATCTCCCAGCAGTAAATCAATAAGATGATGTGCCCCAGTTTCCAAATCATAAACAAATTTTTATGGTACAAGCTTTAGCTGACATGGAGTTAGTGCACAATATTGATGTAAAGATAGTATTGGATATGAATATTGTCGTCTAATGAGTGGTCTCTCCTGCGTAATTATATTGTATTAACCAATTGAGTTACGCATGTCTTTTGATTTTTTCACGCAAAGGCGCAAAGAACGCTAAGAAGAATGCAAAGTTTAATGGTTTTCGTACGTCCAGTTATTAAAAAACATGCTTGGATTTTTGGGCGTTAGCCCAGACCCTACAAAAGCATTGTCTTGCGGGCCGCTACACTCTCTGGTATAATCTGTTAATTTGCATCGTTTTTTTTAACAATTGCATCATGGCAAAAAACCCTTCTAAACTTACGCTTTCCGTTCATGCCGGCTCTGTGGGCGACTCCCTCTATGGAGGGTTGGTCAACCCGATCTATCAGGCTTCTGCCTATGATTATGAGCAGTTGGTGCGGTATCCCCGCTACTTCAACACGCCCAACCATGAGGCGGTGGTAAAAAAAGTGGCCGCGCTGGAAAACACAGAAGATGGCTTGGTCTTCAGTTCGGGAATGGCGGCCATCCTCACCTCGATGTTTGCGGTGTTGAAGACGGGCGACCATATCATTTTCCAGAATGACCTCTATGGCGGTGTGCACTACCTGGCGGTCAATGAACTCAGCCGCCATGGAATTGAATACACCCTGGTGGATGCGGCAGACCCGGAAAATTTTCAAAGGGCCATCCGCAAGGAAACGAAGGCCATCTACATTGAGACGCCCTCGAATCCGTTGTTAAAAATCACGGACATCGGTGCGGTAAGTAAAATTGCGCGAAAGAATGGCCTCGTCACCCTCATCGACAACACATTTGCATCGCCGGTAAACCAAAACCCTGCCAACTTCGGCATTGACATTATATTACACAGTGGCACCAAGTACATCGGGGGGCACAGTGATATCAGTTGCGGTGTGATGGTGAGCTCGAAAAAACTGACACAACAAATCAAGGCCAGTGCGATACTCTTCGGAGGAAACCTCGATGCCCACTCCTGCTACCTTGTAGAACGCAGCTTGAAAACGATCGTACTTCGCGTTCGGCAGCAAAATAAAAATGCGAAGGCGGTGGCAGAGTTCATGGATTCGGAAGGAAAGATTGCCAACGTCTATTACCCGGGCTTAAAGAAACATCCTGGGCACAGCCTCGCTAAAAAACAAATGACCGAGGGGTTTGGGGGGATGATGTCCTTTGAACTAAAAGGTGATCCTGAAAAGTTTCTTAAAAAACTCAAAATCATAAAAAGGGCCGTCAGCCTGGGCGGTGTTGAGTCAACGATCAGCGCCCCAATAAAAACATCACACGCCAAATTAACACCTGCTGAACGGGCCGCAGTGGGTATCTCGGATAAGTTGCTAAGACTTTCGGTGGGAATTGAAGATGCGGAGGATTTGATTGGAGATATTAAAGGGGCGCTTTAATACATTCACCACAGAGCGCGCAGAGCACACGGAGAGGGCACAGAGAATGCATAAACTCTGTGTCTTCTCTGTGCCCTC
>JAYVRH010000400.1:0-1696 GCA_043776495.1 Cyclobacteriaceae bacterium | reverse complement strand
AAATCCTGTAATCGGCGACATATTGCAGTTCATGGTAACAGCGGAAGACTCCAAGGGAGAAATGATGAAAGTTCATCTTTGGAACAGGGCAGGAGCTCAGGGTCCTCCCGAACATCTCCATCCCGGCCAGACAGAAACCTTTACCATCCTGAAAGGTACTGTCGGCTACAAAGGCAAGGACGGGGAAAAGATCCTCAAGGCAGGACAATCTATCACCGCCGGAAAAAATGAGATGCACAGAATCTGGACTACCGGCGACGCTCCCTCAGAAGTGATTGTCGAAATGAGACCTGCGCTGCGGTCAGAACGTTTCCTGGAGACCTGGTATTCACTTGCAGTGCAGGGAAAGGTGAAGAAAGACTCAACGCCGAAAAGTTTTCTGCAGTTCATGACCATCCTCAATGAATATGACGGTGAAAGCTACTTTGCCGGCCCGCCCGTTATACTACAAAAAATAATGTCACTTGTTTTCGGCGGATTGGGGAAAATGCTTGGGTACAAAGGGTTTATTCCATACGAAAGAAACTAAAAGCTTTCACGATGAACACCCGATATACGTTCAGGACGAAAAACCTGTACACGCTGTTGCTTTGTCTTCAGATCTTTGACATCGTCAACTTTATGATCATTTCTGAATCCGTGGAGAAGGGCCTGATCTCCCTTCCCCCCGGTATTCTGATGCCTTTTCAGTTCATAGTGGTATTGGTCACCAACATCATCATGACTGTTTTCGTGAATCGTTTTATTAAAATAAAAGTTTGGGTAGTCGTATATGTGACGGCCGTTGTGGCCTCGTTGATTCTTTCTTTTGGATCGGCAGGCCCGTTAAAGGAGGCGCTTACCACGGAGCAGGTAAAATTCATGGGGCTCGTGGGATTCGGATTTGCAACATTATCCAATGGATTCATTGCCATGCTGGCTTTACAGGATGTATTCAGCCAGAAGCATGAGTTATCCTACAGCCTGATAGGGGCCTCGTGGATTTTTTTGCTGTTCGGTATTGTGTTTGCGAACATCTACATGTTCCTGGTAACACTGTCTCCGACGTTGCTGGTGCAGAGTGAGAATGCCAACCTGGTGATTGGCTGTCTGCGCTATAGTTTTTACATCCTCTCCAGCCAGGATCCTCCATTTGCAAGTGTTGACCTGGTGATCAGGAACGTCTCCACTTTTGAATCCATTTTCTCGAATTTATATGGCTTAATAGTCGTGGGGAGATTGCTGACGAAGTGATTGGGATTTCCATAATTCAGTCTGGTAAAAAAGAGTGAATCAAGTCTTGAATTCCTTCCGGGTCTAAAAATGTGTTGTCATTTATAAGATAAAGAAGATTAAGATTCGGAAATTTAAATAATCCTCTTTGATTATCTTTATCAAGATAATCTCTGTTTATGATCGACCCTACACAATGCGTCTTAACAGACGGAAAATTCATTTCTATTCAACGAAATGGTACTGACAGTTCATTTTCGTATCGGGTAATTTATGGCGGAAGGGATTTGACGATTACAGTATGTGAGAAATGCTGGTCAATAATTGAAAAAGAAATTGTTGATAAGCGACATATTGTACAAGGTTTGATTATAAACGGAAAGATTCCGGAAATAGAAAATGGAACGTTGCATTGGGAACCAACAGGTACCGAGGGAAAAAATCCAATCTTTTTGAAACAACTTTTGGAAAAAGTGGAATTTCC
>JAYVRH010000399.1:0-1696 GCA_043776495.1 Cyclobacteriaceae bacterium | reverse complement strand
TTTATATTGGCCAAGTACTTCATCAAAATCTATTTGAACATTTTCGGGGATTTCTAAAGCACGTTTTGGTCCCGCGATCCAACCAATCATTTCCTGATACCGGGATGGACTTACATAATCAACATCTCCGGGATCTATGACAAACCCAAGCATGTCTACACCCATTCCGGCACAGTAGCGGGCATCACTCAGGTTGGTAATGCGCCTTACATAAATCACTGGTTTTTGTTGCATGGTCAAATATCAAAAAGAAAAAATAACTTTGTAAATAAGTTTGGTGTATTGAAGTTCAATAAGTCCATTATACTCTTTCTATTGCTTCTGGTGGGCTGCCATTCGCAGGAGATACGGCCTAAGGGTGCTGCCGCGGATTATTTTCCTATAAGAGTCGGAGCTTTTTGGGTGTATGATGTTTTGGAGACTTTCATCAGTGAGGTTAATGGCCAAACGGGTTCTGTCTACGAATTGAAAGTGGTGGTCTCAGATTCAATTCAGTCTCCGGGCCAAGTTACCTATGTCATGCGTCGGTTTAAAAGGACAGATGCATCCCAGGCTTGGAATCCAATTGAGACATGGTCATCCCGTAGAAGCCAATTCCAGGTTGTCGTTCAGGAAGCAAACATTTCTTATGTCAAACTAGCATTTCCGTTGGTGGATGGAAAATCCTGGAATGGGAACGCCTTTAACAACCTGGGCGGAACTGACCGTTGTCTGGATGGCTCTTTTGGGTGCGAAAACTATGTTGTTGCAAATCTGGCAAAGCAATTTGAAGGGAAGGGCGTTTCATTTGCCAACTCCGTGACCATCTTTGAAAATAATGACAATGATCCAATCGTTAAACAGGATGTCAGAAAATCTGTCTATGCAAAATCAGTAGGGCTTGTATATCATGAGATCACGATATTAGAGTACTGTACTGTAGGAAGTTGTATCGGTAAGCAGATTGTGGAAAATGGAAGTGTTCTCAAACAGACACTAAAAGAATATGGCGGTATTTAAGTGGGTCTTAATTTTATGGACAGTTTCGGTTTCTGTCAAGGCTCAAACCAACCGTTATGTTGTTTATTTTAAGGACAAAGTAAACACGCCTTATTCTCTCGATCAGCCACAAGCGTTTCTATCTACCAGAGCGATTGCCAGGAGGTCGCACAATGGCATTGCTTTGAACCAGGACGACCTGCCCGTGACTCCTGCTTATGTCACTCAGGTCAAACAGATGGGAGCCAAAGTCTTTTTTACTTCGAAATGGATGAATTCACTGTTGATCGAAGCCAACGAAGCAACGGTATCATCAATTGCCCCACTTCCGTTTGTGACCAAAACAGAAATGGTTGCACCTGGCAAAAGACTTGCCGGGGGGAGGTTGAAACAAGTAAAACAAAAGAATGGGGGAAATGCCGATCAGGCTTCTCACACCCAGTTAAAGATGTTGGCACTTGACACCATGCACAAACATGGAATTCATGGCGAGGGCGTGATGATCAGTGTTCTGGATAGTGGTTTTCCTGGTGTCAACTCGGCAACTCCTTTCCAACCTATTATTGCGGAGGGGAGAATAATTATGACCCGGGATTTTGTAACCAACTCTGGCAATGTGTATCAATTTGATAAACACGGCACTGAAGTTTTTTCTGTGATTGCCGCGCTGCTTCCTGGTGCCTTTACAGGAGGTGCATATAAGTCCAATTATCTGTTG
>JAYVRH010000398.1:0-5407 GCA_043776495.1 Cyclobacteriaceae bacterium | reverse complement strand
AAGACCTATTCAACTTATTCATAGAATTCAATCATTCCCTGTATGCACCCCGAAAATTAGGCTAACGAAAAGCCTGTAAGATCACTTTGAAAGTTGCTGAAAAAAGTCAGATCAAACAACGGAAAGTTGTTGAAAGGCGCAATCGAATTTGATTTCTCATACTCGCTCTTGAAATGAGGCGGATTGTACCATTGTTGACTACGCGAAGCATGAGTGCCTGAAGCTCCAGAACCTCGCCAGTTGATTAGTTTTAGGAAACTCAAAGAATAATTGCCAGATTTTCATCCAAACCTTTAATTTTCGGCTTATAAACCTAAAGAGTCACATGCCTCATTCAAATCCTTCCGAAATGATCCTCATGGAACAAACGATGCGCTGGTTTGGTCCAAAGGACCCAGTGAGTCTGATGGACATCCGTCAAGCCGGCTGTACAGGTGTGGTGACTGCCCTTCATCATATTCCATTAGGCGACGTCTGGTCAAAAGAAGAGATATTCAAAAGAAAAAAAGAGGTCGAGGCTGCCGGACTTACATGGACGGTGATTGAAAGTCTCCCCGTGCATGAAGACATCAAGAGGCATACGGGAAAGTTCGAAGAATACATTGAGCATTATATCTTAAGCCTTCGCAATGTGGCCGCCTGCGGACTGAAAGTGGTCACTTACAATTTTATGCCCATCCTTGATTGGATGAGGACCGACTTGACCTACACGCTGGCCGACGGAAGTAAGGCGTTGCGGTTTGAAAGAGCAGCCTTTATTGCTTTTGATCTTTTTTTATTAAAGCGCCCTGGTGCTGAAAAAGAGTATTCAAAAGAAGATATCGCTCTTGCAGAAAAACGCTTTCAGGGCATGAGTGTACCTGAAAGAGAAAACCTTTTCAAAAATACGTTGCTTGGCTTACCTGGAAGCGACGAACAATTTACAGAAGCAAAAATACTGGAGGCTTTAAAACTGTACCATCATATCGATGCCAACAAACTAAAGGAAAATCTCTTCTATTTTCTTCGTCAGATCGTGCCTGTGGCAGAAGAACTGGGATTAAAACTCGCCATCCACCCGGATGATCCACCCTTTCCAATACTTGGTTTGCCACGGATCGTCAGCACGGAAAAAGATGCCACCGAACTTCTGGCTGCGGCTCCGTCACCTGCCAACGGTCTTTGCTTTTGCACGGGATCTTATGGAGTGAGGCCCGATAATGATTTAACTGGGATGGTAAGAAGGCTTGGCGATCACATTCACTTCCTGCACTTGCGCAATACCAAACGGGATGGTCAAGGCAATTTCTTCGAAGCTGATCACTTAACGGGCGACTCGAACATGGCTGGTGTGGTGAAAGAAATATTGAGTACCATGAAACGCCGGGGCACCGCAATTCCAATGCGGCCCGACCACGGCCATCAAATGCTGGATGATCTTAATAAAAAGACATACCCTGGGTATTCTGCCATTGGTCGACTCAAAGGTCTTGCGGAGCTTCGGGGTTTGGAATTGGGGATTGCGTCATTTGCGAAATTTTAAATGCATTTCACGCAAAGGCCGCTAAAAGTGAGGCCGCAAATGCGCAAAGTATTTAGGCATTATTAGCCTTGGCGCCTTCATTTTGAGTCTTTGCGTGAAATGCATTCGGATTAATCCTCCAAATCCTTCTTCTGTTTATCTTTTAAAAACCAGGAGGCCACATAGGCCGTGAACGTCCCAAATAATCCTACGCCACCTGTCATCAACAAAGCACCGATGATACGCCCACCTGTTGTCACAGGAAATTTATCACCGTAACCTACTGCAGTGATGGTAACATAAGACCACCAAATGGCATCTTCCGCAGTTTTAATGTTGCTGTTGGGATCTTTTTCCAATTCCAATATAGAAATGGATGAAAAAATGATCAGGATTACTGCTAAGATGGTTACCGTGGTCATTGTACCCTGTGCTTTGTTTTTAAAAATGTGATAGATCAGATGCCTTGCGGAGCGAAAGGCCCTTAAGATTCGCAGCAGACGTATGAGTCTAAGTACCCTTCCAAACCTTAGAATTTCAATATCCGGGATGCTGGAGATCAAATCGATCCAGCCCCACTTCATGAATTTCAGTTTGTGGTCTGCCTGATAGAATCTTACTCCGAATTCGAACAGGAAGAAAATACAAATTGCGTCATCTACGAAACTGAGTACCCTGGAAATTTCCGAAGGAAACTTAAAAATCGTATCGACGATCAATGCCAACAAAACATAAACAGATAAAACAAGAACAAGGAAATTTAAGATACCCAGTCTATCTCCCCCCTTTTGTCCCTCCGGATCACTTTCAGAATTATCCACAAGCTGATTGTTTGGTTCGGTATGGATTAAAATTGCCGATTTGATGTTTTGAAATAAGATCTTTAAACCAACATTCCCTCCTTATACCGCTGGCGCAATACCTTCTTGTCGATCTTCCCGACACTGGTCTTAGGAATCTCTTTCACAAACACAAATTTCTCCGGTAGCCACATCTTGGGGAATTTCTTAGCGAGGTGATTCACAAGCTCATGCTGCTCTGCGGGCTTATCAACAGACGCAGACACCACGATCGCAAGGGGGCGCTCACTCCATTTTTCGTCGGGTATCGCAATCACCGCCGCCTCTTTCACCTGGGGATGTGACACCAATGCATTTTCCAGCTCGACACTCGATATCCACTCGCCACCACTCTTGATCAGGTCTTTGGTCCGGTCCGTGATCTTCATGTAACCCTCTTTAGAAATCGATGCTACATCGCCGGTACGGAACCATTCATCTTTGGTAAAGCTATCGGCCACTGTTGCCGGGTCTTGTTTGAAATAACGCTTTACCACCCACGGTCCCCGCACCTGTAGTTCTCCGACAGAATTTCCATCCCACGGCAAATGCAATCCCTCCTCATCCACGATCCGCATCTCCACTCCGGACACTTGATAACCCTGCGTTGCCTTAATGTCCCACTTCTCAGCATCAGTTAATTTTTCGTGCCACGCTTGCAGCTTGGATACTGTGCCAACGGGCGACATTTCCGTCATACCCCAGGCATGTGCAACATTAATGTGCAACTCCTTTTCGAAGGCCTCAATCAAAGACCTCGGCATCGCCGAGCCACCCACGATCAGGGTTTTTAATTTTGATAGATTCCTGGGGTTGGCTTTTAACTCGTGATATAGCCCAGTCCATAATGTTGGCACACCGGCAGCGATATTCACTTCCATCTTTTCTATTGTGTCTGCCAGCGCAGCCGGGCCGAGGTGCATACCAGGCATCACGATATCGGCCCCTACCATCGCGCAGGCATAAGGCAATCCCCAGGCCTGGGCATGGAACTGGGGCACGACAGGCATCACGATATCGGAAGAGGTAAAACCAAAACAATTGGACAGGTTCACTCCATAGGTGTGCAAAAACATGGAGCGGTGACTGAACAAAACTCCCTTTGGATTTCCTGTAGTACCACTGGTGTAGCAAAGTCCCATTGCCATGGCCTCGTTGGTAGAACGCCATTCAAACTCTTCGCCAGCTTGCACCAGCAAATCCTCATAGTACAGCACATTGGGCAACTTGGTGGGAGTGCCGGAAGGCGCATTGAACAAGATGAAATTTTTTACACCCTTTATTTTATCCGCCAATGGCTCCATCAAAGGCAAGAGGGAAGCGTCCACAAAAATGAGCTTGTCTTCAGCGTGATTAATAATGTAAATCAGTTGTTCGGCTGAAAGCCGGATGTTCAAAGTATGGCACACCGCGCCGGCACCGGGGATTCCATAATACAATTCCAGATGCTGGTAATTATTCCATGAAAAAGTCGCCACCCGGTCGCCTGACTTTATTCCCAGACGGTGGAGCACATTGCCCAGGCGCTTGGTCCGTTTATATAGATCCGCATAAGTATATTGGTGGAAAGACCCATCTGCCAGCTTGGTAGAAATTTTTTTATCAGGATAAACCCTATTGGCGTGCTCGAGGATGCGGTCCATGGTGAGCGGGTAATCCATCATTAATCCGGGTAGGAAATTATCTTTCATGGTGGTGAGATTTGGAATAAAAAATTACGAAATAAAAGTCAGAAAGCAATTTAATTCGTTGAAAGACGAGCTGCGTAGGCTTTGTAACACATAGGGCTCATAGGGAATGCACACATAGCGCGCATAGAATAATGAAACCGGCCTATGTGATAAAAGTATCAATCCCTATTTCATCTTCCCCAGAATAATATGCCGCTGAAAGACTGGTCCGATGAGCAATCTGTCCTTATAAACCGCACCCACCGATGATGCCGAAATTTCTGATCCGTCGTTCATGTAAACTGTTTTCTGTTCGAATTTGCCGTGGCCCAAATCTGTTACTTTGATAATCTGCGAGGGAGAAAGGGAATCTTCATCCTTGGAGTGGGAAAGGAATTTAAGCAATTTTGGATGACATCCTACCCATAAGTTTCCTTCCGGATCCATCTCAATGTTATCCACGCCGGTCTTCGTTTCTAACTCGGCTGATAGAGTAAGTGCTCCGGAGGTCAAATCCCTGTCGTAAACGAAAATGCTTCTCTTCGTGGTAGCCGCCAGGTAAAGCTTTTTTCCATTCGCACTTACATTGATTCCATTGGCGTACCTGATATTCTTTACCGAAGTGGAGCTCACCTTATTTCCATCATAATAGCAAACATTGCCAGTGCCGATGCCGAGCAAGTCCTTAAAATTCCTCCAGCCGCTCTTTTTTTCGTTGTGGTCATTCGTAACATAAAATGAACGCTCCCCCACCGCTACCAAATCGTTTGGACTAACGATCAGTTCATGGGATATACGATCGACATGCATAAGTGAGTCGTTCCTGTGTTCAAATATCTCAATGAAGTTCCCGGAAGCTGTGTGGTTAATGACGAAGAGGACCTTCTTACCCTCCTGAGTCTGGTACAAGCTGATTCCATGAGGGTGAAAATCCTCTTGAGAAAATCCATTGGTTAAATTCACAGGTGTTGGCAATGAATCATTCAAGTCCAACTTATAAATCGCGCCCTTTACCGGTTGTTTGCGGATCATGGCCGACCAGCGATCGTCGGAGGAAAGGAAGGCGATGCCCGTAGATTGATCGATGGTGAGGTCTTCCACACCCGGTAGCCCTTCAATTTTCAGAAAGGTGCCTGAAAATGTATCGGTGACCGTGGTGAATGCCCCCGACTGCCAAACTGTTTTTAGAACCAGGAAACTTATGATCAGAATAATGCCAAGCGCTATCTTCATACTCTATTGATTAAACGTACGAAGATAGTCGTGTTAGCCAAAATTCATAACCTCGAAAGGGCTTGCACATTCTTCGCACTATATTGCAATTGCAAGTCACAGCAACTTTTCGGTTAAAAATGCGCTCCGGATTTGGTGAAAGGGACTAGATGCAATCGCATTGA
>JAYVRH010000397.1:0-5407 GCA_043776495.1 Cyclobacteriaceae bacterium | reverse complement strand
TTCTTATGTTTAATTTCTTCAATTATTTCTTCGTGCAGTTTTGGTAGTGCGTGAAATGGAATGGCTGGGTACGCATGATGTTCGGCATGATAGGGCATATTCCACATGAACAGTTTAACAAATTTGCTTGTACGAATGTGCCTTGTGCGGTCCATGACATTTCCTTTATGTGGCAATCCGTTATGTTCCGGAGTGAGATAAAAGGCAAGCATGCAATGTCCAACGATTTGACCTATAAATAAACCGGCGAAGCCAGTATTTATAAAAATGGCAAGATAAAGTAAGTAACTGTAGATCAGAAGAATTACAATACTTTCCATTGCAAGACTTCTTCTCACCACCGGCCGTATGAATGGGAAGAAGTTTTTGCGCATGACTTCCGGCATGCCCATGGCGCCCACAACCAACATCACGATCTTAAACAGTAATAAAGGCAATCCGCTGAGCCAGGCAAAGTACAATGGAAGATTCGAGATGACGGAAGGTGAAGGTTTGTTTCCCAGGGATATTTCAGGATCTAAACCTGGAATGTGAGTATGCCGATGATGCGTAAAATGTAACTCACGAAAAGCGGTTGAAGCGTATAAATGAGCAACGCCAGCAAGGAAGCAAGTTAATTTATTTAGGTATTTGGATTTGAAGGCAGTGCTGTGAGATGTTTCATGTTCGGCAGCAAACATGCTGCAGCAAATAATTCCAAAACCTAATTGTGACAGAAGTAATTTCCACCAGGAGAGATGCCAACTGTTAACAACCGCAATGCAGAGAATGATAAACAGCACATACATGACAGTGAACCTGATCATTGCCTGACGATCGTTTCTTTCCATCAGGAACACCATTTTATCTTTCGACAATTTTGTACTTTGATAGAAATGCTCGTCCATTTATTCAGGGAGTCATTGGAGATTCTGATTTTGAATGAAAGTTAATAATCCTTCAACTAGTTTCCGAAGAAAAGAAAATGGCATGGTGTTTCCCTGAAATGGGTTTCAGCCCTTTCAGGGTTGGTGCGCCCATCATTGGGATGGCTTCGCGATTAAAGTTGAACCCCTCTTGGGGCTACGAATCGCTTGCGTGTTTGGCCCAATGCATCACAACCCCAAAAGGGGGTTGAACTTAAATAACCGTAATGAAATTACGGACATGAAAATCGTATGTCTGCCAGAACCCCGAAGGGGTTCAATAATATTACAACAGATATTTCTCATCAAACTCAATCTCATGCTCCAATAAAAGTGCTTTATATTCATCAATAAACGGAGTCTTTTTATGATGTTCCTCCTGATTTATCACATATGCAATCAAATTTTCTTTGGCTTCAATCGAATAAGTAAATGCACCATAGCCATCCTGCCAACCATTAAAATCCTTGAAGAGGATACCCTCCTTGATAAGTTCAGTGCTGGATAATTTTAGATCTTTTACAAGGTCTGCCAATGCGACGGATGGATGAAGGTGTGTCACAATGTGAAGATGGTCTTCCACACCATTGATTCGGTATGGGTGACATTTCTTTTTATTCAACACACCCCAAAGATATTTAAATAGATTCGGTCTATTTTCCTTGTTCATAACTCTTTCTCTGCGCTTTGTGCTGTAAACAATTTGATACAGAATTTGTGTGTAAGTGCTCATGACTTTGGAGGTTATTAACTTTAACCGATTCGGGATGGAAAATTAACCATCGAATTTTACCTTGCACTACATCCGGGGCTAATGAAATCCATACGATTAATTGTCATGTTTTCGGTACATACGATACATACCACCTTCAACCCTTTCAGGGTTGGTACGCCCATCATTTGGATTGCCTCAATTATTTATGTTCAACCCCTTCGGGGATAGGAAAGTTTGCTCCAGCTGTGCAAGCCCGGCAACCCTGAAGGGGTTGAATAATAAATAACCGGGTGAATCGTCTGCCTGCAAGAACCCTGAAGGGGTTCAATATCATTCGTAACAAATGTTCTTCCTCATAAGCAATCCCATGCTTCTTTAAACAAGGCATATATACATCTGTAAATGAAATCCTATCACACTGTTCCTGAAGCGTTCGCATTCGGACGGTATGGAGCATTAACGAACATTCACCGAGCGCAAAAACCTCCCGTAGGCCTTCTTGAGCGCCATGGTCAGCGTGGCCTCATTTTTGGAATCAGGAGGTCAGCAACCCATCATCGATGCTTACGAATTATCTCAAGATCGCCCTTCGAAACTTGTTGAAGAACAAAGCGTATTCCGTTATCAACATTTTCGGATTGGCTTTAGGTCTTTCTTGTGTGTTCCTCATCCTTCAATACCTGAAGCATGAATTAAGTTACGATCGGTTTCATACAAATGCAGAAGACATCTATCGTATCACATGGGAAGACGAAAACCCGCAAACTCGCGTGCCACACCCAATGGCACAAGCACTTGTATCCGATTTTCCGGAAGTTGAAAACGCCGTTAGTCTCACACCTCTGTGGGGCCCCGGGCTGACGAAACAAACTTTTTCTTTTCACAACCTGGAAAAAGACATTCGCTATGATGAAAGCAATGTATTGGCTGTGGACAGCACATTTTTCAAAGTTTTCTCCTTTCATATTCTTCAGGGAGATCCCAATACGGCTCTTAAAAAGGTGGGAGGCCTGCTCATCTCAGAAGCGATGGCGAAAAAGTATTTTGGCGATGAGAACCCTGTTGGAAAACATTTGGCAGTCAATGATGACAAGCGGCTGATTGAAGTCGTGGCTGTTTTTGAGGATGTTCCAGAACCTTCACATTTTCATTTTGACTTCCTGGTTTCTTATGTCACGGAGAAAGCAAGTGAGGGAGATGGTGAATTCTTTAGCTGGCGCGATTTTGGGCATTACAATTATGTTAGACTCAAGCCCGGCACAAACCCTAACGACCTTGAAGGCAGATTGCTGGAATGGTCTAAGAAATCTCTGGACTTGTCCCCGGAATTTTATCGCTCATTAGCAGACCGCAAGTTCGGCTTTCGCTTACAGCCTCTGACTGATATACATCTGAAATCTCACCTGCGCTGGGAGCTTGAACCTAATGGCAACCTTGATTACGTTTATATGATGACCGCGGCAGCACTGTTAATCCTGATTGTAGCCTGTGTGAACTTCATTAACCTGACCACCGCTCAATCAGCTGACAGAGCCAAGGAAATTGGCATTCGAAAAACACTGGGTGCTTTCCGCAAGCAATTGGCACTTCAATTTATTGGTGAGTCCGTTCTGGTGGCTGCATTGGCTATGGTATTGTCGTCCCTGATGATTGAGTTGTTCATGCCATTCTTTAGTTCTTTTACCGGAAGGCAAATGAACGTGGAATATGCCATGTATTTGCCAGGCCTTTTGGGCATGGCCTTGATAGTGGGTTTGACTGCGGGTATCTATCCTTCACTTTACCTGTCATCCATAAAACCTGCTTCCATTCTAAAAGGCAAATTTTTGCAGAGCCCAAAAGGTATTTTTGCTCGTAAGGCATTCACTGTTTTTCAGTTTGTTGCATCCATGGTGCTGATCTCCTCCAGCATCATCATCTACAGCCAGCTCAGCTTTATCAAGCATAAGGAACTTGGCTTTGATCGTGAAGAGGTTATTGTAGTCCCCGTGAAAGACAGGGAAGCGATCAATTTAAGATTAAATGAATTACGTAATGAACTGCTTGGAATACCTGAAATAAAATCCGTATCGGCATCTTCCAACATCCCCGGCCGTCCATTTAATCAGAATACAATTTATGCAGCCAGGGATGTACAGTTTAACGTAGCATCCTCTGAAGCATTCGTTGATTATGATTTTTTCAAAACGCTCGGCATCAAGTTCAAGGAAGGCAGGCCTTTCGCTCAGGAAAATCTTTCTGACAGTGGAGTATTTATCATTAACGAGACTGCCAGTAATAACCTTAAAACCGTGGTTGGTGAGGAACTGATCTGGGACAGGGATGGAGGGAAGATTAAAGGGAGTGTCATTGGCGTTGTAAATGATTTTCATTTTCAGTCCTTGCACGAACCTATCCGGCCATTGATTTTCAGGCTTTCGCCAAGGTTCAACTATGTACTGTTAAAAGTAAGTACTCATGATTTTGCTGAGACCATGAAAGCTGTGGAAGCTTCGTGGAGAAAGTTTGACAATAAGTTCGGGTTTGAGTTTTCTTTTCTGGATGATGATTTAAACAAACAGTATGGGGCGGAGGAGAAAATAGGGAAGGTGCTCGCCGCCTTTTCATTCATCGCGGTAGCCATTGCTTGTTTTGGACTTTTGGGAATTGCTGCCTTGACCTTCCGTCAAAAGACAAAGGAAGTCAGCGTCAGAAAAGTATTAGGAGCTTCTCTTAGCAGCCTGATGATTTTTCTGGCTAAAGATTTTACCCGCCTGGTGATGATTTCAATCATCCTTGCCATTCCTTTGGTTTGGTGGACGATGGACGAATGGCTCCAGCATTTTACTTTTCATACTTTAATTAATCCATTGGTATTCATCGGCACTGGCGTGTTGCTGCTTTTGGTAGCCTGGACAACCTTGGGTTATCTTATCATCAGGATCGCCAGTGTGAATCCTGCTGAGACTTTAAAGAGTGAGTAGACATACTGAACTGAAGTTATGAAAACATATATTGTTGATTCATTTACAAACGAAGTCTTCAAAGGGAATCCAGCCGGTGTTTGCTTCCCGGATCACAACTTAGGAGATGAAAAAATGTTAAAGATTGCCCAGGAATTGGGGTTTTCCGAGACAGCATTTGTCCGGACAACAGACCTGGCCGGCACCTACTCCATTAGATTCTTTTCTCCCAGGAAAGAAATTCCCTTGTGCGGTCATGCAACCCTGGCTTCGGCAAAGGTGATTTTCAAGAACACAGATCAAAATCAAATCCACTTTATTACTTCAGAGAATATCGACCTTTTCATAAAGAGATTGAATCAGGCAATGATCATGCAATTCCCTGTTTATGAAACCATCGATACAACCGTTCCACCTGCCATGTTGAAAGCTTTAGGGCTGGTGAATTTCACCAGGTCATCTTTCAGTGTAGAAAGTAAAATTATCCTCGTGGAAATCAATGACTGTGATTTATTGGCAAGCCTGAATCCTGATTACAGTGCTTTGTTGCGTTCATACGATAATATTAACGGGATTTTGGTTACAGCACCATCGAAAGATAGTGACTATGATTTTCACTACCGGTATTTCTGGCCCTGGGCTGGCACCAACGAAGATCCTGTGACCGGTGCAGTACAAACATTTCTTGCAAAGTATTGGAGTAAAAAACTTAACAAAGAGAAAATGAAAGCTTTCCAGTCTTCAAGCCGTACAGGTTATATGACAGTTGAAATCGAAGGGGATAAGGTGCTGATATATGGGGAAGCGATCATTGTGTTGGAAGGAAGCCTGGTGGCATTTGATGA
>JAYVRH010000396.1:0-1699 GCA_043776495.1 Cyclobacteriaceae bacterium | reverse complement strand
GCAGCTTTTTAAATCCTCCCATCAAGTCTCCCACTTCAGTGACGATCACTGTTTTGATGGCAGTCTGACCAATCACTTTCTCCAGGTTGTGTGCGAAGTTGGCGAGGATCACAATGGCAATGGCCCCGCTGTCTTTGAACTGATGTTCCATCTCCCTGGGCGTGTAGAGTGGATTGGTATTGACGACAATAAGCCCTGCCTTCAATGCACCCAGCATGGCCACTGGAAATTGGAGGAGGTTGGGCATCTGTATGGCGATGCGGTTTCCTGGTTTTAGGCGACATTCATTTTGAAGAAAGGAGGCAAATTGATTTGCAAGCGTATTGAGCTGAGCAAATGTGATGTGTTTGTCCATGTTTGAAGCCGCCGACAACGTTGCGTATTTTTTACAGGCATCGTCGATCATGGCAGGAAGGGAGTCAAAAGGTGGCGGCGTAATCTCCGCAGGCATATAAGCTGGGTATTGCCGTAACCAAGGGCGTGTGCTCATAATTTCAATCGTTTGTACATAGGCTAAAGTAACTATTTTATCTTCCTGTTGGAATGTCTTCGCGGTTTTTTGATGTCTCAACAAAAAAACCGCGATCTGCTGGTGTATTTCAAGATGCTAGCTTTCGAAACGCTCTCAATTCGTTCATAGCGTTATGTCAATTTTGCTTTTCATGGTTAAACCGAAGATCACGGCACCCGAGAAGGGGCCGCGAAGACACCCCACTTGAAACCGCTCACAAAATTGAATTGGAGAGGCCTGGTCCCTTGGGTTGTCTTCGCGGTTTTTTGCTGTCTCAGCAAAAAATAGCGCGACCTGCTGGCGTAATTCAAGACGCTAGCTTTCGAGACGCTCTCAATTCGTTCATAGCGTTATGTCAATTTTGCTTTTCATGGTTAAACCGAAGATCACGGCACCCGAGACGGGGCCGCGAAGACATTCCCATTTGAAACCGCTCAGAAAATTGAATTGGAGAGGCCTGGTCCCTTGGGTTGTCTTCGCGGTTTTTTGATGTCTCAGCAAAAATACCGCGACCTGCTGGCGTAATTCAAGATGCTAGCTTTCGAGACGCTCTCAATTCGTTCATAGCGTTATGCTTTTCATGGTTAAGTTCGAAGATCGCGGCACCCGAGACGGGGCCGCGAAGACACCCCGCGTGGGAAGACACCCATCTAATTAAGTGCCTTATGAAATTGCATAGTAAACAGAGTTGAATTACCTTATGATACCAAAACCTCCCCACCATGAAACGACTCTTGCCTTTTCTCCCACTTATACTTTTGTTGGGATGGCAATGCACACCAACTGCTGAATCAAGAAAGGGTGGCCTCAAATTCTCTATCTCTTTTGTTCCGGAGATGAGTGACCAGGTCCAGGACGGGAGGCTCATGCTATTGCTGGCCAACAATGATAAATCCGAACCAAGAAATCAAATCAATTTTGGTCTCAACACCCAGCTTGCCTTCGGTGTGGACGTAGAAGGAATGAAGCCTGGCCAGGAAATCGTAATTGATGAATCGGCATTCGGGTTTCCCATACGGACTGTAAATAAGATACCTCCGGGCGAATATTTTGTCCAGGCACTCATCAATCGCTATGAAACTTTCACGCTTAAAAATGGAAAGACTGTAAAACTTCCCCCCGATCAGGGAGAGGGGCAACATTGGAATTCTAAGCCTGGAAATTTTTATAGCCGGCCTTTCAAAGTAA
>JAYVRH010000395.1:0-1704 GCA_043776495.1 Cyclobacteriaceae bacterium | reverse complement strand
GGACTTACAAAATGATAAATCGGCCGATAAGGATCTTTTGATTGACTCTTTCTAGATTCAGCAAAACGCAGGACCAGTGGATCTGATTTAAGTTGTTTTTCCTGTTCTTCGAGCGTTGTTGCAAAAGTAGCTTTTGAGACAGCTGAAATATAGGGAGGTTTATCCGGCTGTCCTGCAGAATCGAGATGCCCCAGTACAGCCAATGAGATCGCCGCAATTTTTATTATTATTTTTTTCATAGTCCCTGGTTATATTTTGCCATACAAATTACTTACTGTCGGTGCGTTGGGATAAAGCGCACTTCATTTTCGTTCAACTTACCGGAAGCGCTTTTCGGGCTTCACGGTCAGGATCATTTTGAACTTCACTTGTATCATTGAGGACCATCGTTTCGCCTTTGGCAGTGCTGTATCTGGGCCACTGTGGTAAACCTTCAACATTCGGATTCCCCGTTTTCATGAACTGTATCAATGAACCAGCCATTTTTGCAGAAAGTTTTCGGGGCCTTGATCCGCCTCCGGAATGGGACAACTGACGATCGGTATTATAAAACCAGAAACCGATGTCCAGGGTATGAAAAGCACGCAACCTTCCATCAAACAACGGCGGGTTCCAGCCAAACCAGGCTAGATAAACCGGGGAAGTCTGTTTGGATTTCACGTCAGCGACGGCAATTGCATTCTTCCTGTTGCTGATGGCCATAGAAACAATTTCTATGGGCTTCCTGCCAGGGAACATTTTTTCATAGGCATCGTAAACTTCCGATGCTTTATCCCCTACCGAAGTTCCAAATCCGCGCAGCACTTTCAATTGTGCCTTAGCTTGCTCCTTGTTCAGGTTTTCAAGCGAGGAATCAAAACTGCTTGGCGATCGTTCATAAAATGTCGTGCAAATGATCATGGGTATTTTCGCTGCCAGCGGTGATGCCTCCGGAAAATACGGATGCTGCGGAAGTACTAGTCCATCCACCACCGGTCGGAAACCCCAGCCTCCCGGTACGGTGCTGGCAGCGATACCCATTTCTTCTCTTAATTTTTTAACGGCATTGTTTGCAATCGCATAATATTCTCTCCAGGGCAATGCCTGAAGTTTGTCAATCTCAGAAGCGGATAATCCCGCTTCTTTCAGAACATAAGCGCCAAGTTTTTCAGCATCTGCTTTCTCCCCGGCTTTGATTGACGATCCGCTTAGGGCCACGGCTTTGTGAAACAGTCCTTTCGCTGATGGCATAGCCGTGAGCGTGCAGACTTTGGCGCCGCCACCGGATTGACCCATAATCGTAACGTTGTTCGGGTCACCTCCAAAATTTGAAATATTATCCCTGACCCATTCCAGGGCGGCCACAATGTCAAGCATCCCGACATTTCCTGATGCTGAATATTTCTCACCTCCTACGCCAGCCAAATCTGCAAATCCCAGTGGGCCGAGTCTGTGGTTCATTGAACAAAAGACAATATCTCCCTGCCTTGAAAGATTTTCGCCGTGATATTCAGGGTGTTCTATCGCATTTCCACTCGTGAATCCGCCTCCATGAATCCAAAACATCACCGGCCTTTTCTTCCCATCTTTGATCGACGGAGTCCATACATTGATTCGCAGGCAATCTTCGCTGACATCATCATAATGCCAGTCGTCTGTAAAGGCTAGATATCGGTTGGCATAAAAATTATCCAGAAGTTGAGGCGCAGAATTTCCCCAATAGAC
>JAYVRH010000394.1:0-5434 GCA_043776495.1 Cyclobacteriaceae bacterium | reverse complement strand
ACGTTGACCAGTACCGCGAAAAATACCGACAAGCCAGGATTAAGTATCTTGAAAAGGCTCTACGACAACTTCAACTGGCTGCTTGAGTTATATAGAAGTCGCTAAGAACGCCAAGTAGCGACTGTATTTCTTTGCGCTCCTTGCGGCTTTGCGTGATTGTATTTTTTACCTCCCTAAAACTTCTTCCCAGGAAAATACGCCACCTCGCCCAGCTCCTCTTCAATGCGAATGAGCTGGTTGTACTTCGCCATCCGGTCTGACCGTGAGGCGGAGCCTGTTTTGATTTGACCTGTGTTCAATGCCACGGCCAGGTCGGCAATGGTATTGTCCTCTGTCTCACCCGAGCGATGCGACATAATGCTCTTGTAAGAATTGCGCTTCGCCAGATTGACAGCATCAATCGTCTCTGTGAGGGAACCGATCTGATTTACTTTTACAAGGATCGCATTGGCCACACCTTTATCAATTCCTTCCTGAAGACGCTTCACGTTTGTAACGAATAGGTCATCGCCTACCAACTGTACCTTCTTGCCTATGCTATCTGTTAAAGCTTTCCATCCGGCCCAGTCATCCTCCGCCATACCATCTTCCAGTGAAATGATGGGATACTTCTTAGCCCAATTGGTCCAATACGCAGCCATTTCCAAAGGCTTCAGTTTCTTGCCTGAAGATTTTTTGAAGTGATAGAGCTTGGTTTTACTATCAAAGAATTCAGAAGCAGCAGGGTCGAGGGCTATGAAGATATCAACACCAGGTTTGTAGCCCGCCTTTTCAATCGCAGTCAAAACGATTTCAATCGCTTCTTCATTTGATTTGATGTTCGGAGCAAAACCCCCTTCATCTCCTACGTTTGTAGAAAGTCCTTTATCATGAAGAACCTTTTTCAAAGTATGAAAAACCTCAGCCCCCATCTGTAAAGCTTCTGAAAAAGTGTCCGCACCGACTGGCATCACCATAAACTCCTGGAAGTCGATGGAGTTGTCAGCGTGACTGCCACCGTTCAAAATGTTCATCATTGGCACCGGCAATGTATTTGCGTTGACTCCACCGATGTAGCGATACAAAGGTTGCCCTGCCTCCATGGCTGCTGCTTTGGCTACCGCCAATGAAACACCGAGGATGGCATTGGCGCCAAGCTTTCCTTTATTGGGTGTACCATCCAACTCGATCATGACTTTGTCAATCAGGGTCTGGTCAAACACCGGAAATCCTACGATCTCCGATGCAATTCTTGTATTCACATTCTCAACGGCTTTCAACACGCCCTTGCCCATGTATCTTTTCTTATCTCCATCGCGAAGTTCCACGGCTTCATGTGTCCCTGTCGAAGCGCCGGAGGGAACAGCTGCGCGTCCGAAAGCGCCGGACTCCGTAAACACATCAACTTCAATAGTTGGATTGCCGCGGCTGTCCAATATCTGGCGGGCGTGAATGCTTTCAATGTAACTCATAGGGAAGAAGTTTAAAGTTTGAAATTAGAAGATTAGACTTTTATGAAAAACGTCAAATTGGCATTTGATGAAGCGACCTTTCTATAAACTATTATTGCCTACTGCTACTTGCCTACTGCCTACTTTCTCTTTGTGTTCGCGCACCATCGCCACAAAATCATCAAAGAGGTATTGCGAATCATGTGGACCAGGAGATGCTTCAGGATGATATTGAACAGAAAATGCTTTTTTGCTCTTTAACCGGATGCCCATAATCGTCTGGTCATTGAGGTGCAGGTGCGTCACTTCCACATCGGGATTATTGTTGATGTCTTTTTCGCTTACGGCGAAACCGTGGTTTTGTGAAGTCATTTCACCAAGACCGGTGATGAGGTTCTTCACAGGATGATTCAATCCACGATGACCGTGGTGCATTTTATACGTGGAGATGCCACAAGCAAGGGCCAGCAGCTGATTTCCAAGGCAAATGCCAAACAATGGTTTATCGGACTTTAAAATTTCTTGTACTGTCTTGATTGCATAGTCCATCACTGCCGGATCCCCCGGGCCATTGGAAATAAAATAACCATCGGGGGCCCATTTGTCCATTTGCTGAAAAGTCGTTTTCGCCGGAAATACTTTTACATAACAGCCCCTCGCCACCAAATTCTTCAGGATATTCTTCTTGATCCCCACATCAAGCGC
The DNA here is from genome assembly GCA_043776495.1 of Cyclobacteriaceae bacterium. GTDB lineage: Bacteria > Bacteroidota > Bacteroidia > Cytophagales > Cyclobacteriaceae > ELB16-189. The sequence goes on along the minus strand of JAYVRH010000394.1, from coordinate 3,299 downwards.
GGCGATCTTGATCGATGCAGTTTGATCACCCACCGTATAGGGCTCCTTCGTGCTCACCAAAGATCCCAATTCAAGTCCATTCATATCCGGCACTTTTGCCAATTCATCCTTTAGCTGCTCTGGTTTGAGTGAGGAGGAGATAATTGCATTCATTGCCCCCTTGCTCCGGATGTGTCGCACCAGCATGCGTGTGTCCAGGTCTGCAATTCCCACAATGTTGTGTTTTTCCAAATACTGTTGAAGACTCTCCTTGGATGCTTTACGGCTAAAAGAATCAGAAAAATCATTTACTACCAGGCCGCTGATCTTGGGCCGGTCCGATTCCTGCTCATCGTTGATGGTACCATAGTTTCCAATGTGGGCGGTGGTGTTTACAATGATCTGGCCGTAGTAGGAAGGATCTGTATAGATCTCCTGATATCCGGTCATCCCGGTGTTGAAACAAATTTCGCCGCCGGTCGTGCCGATCTTTCCGATGGCCGTTCCTTCTATCAACAGGCCGTCTTGCAGAAGGAGATATGCTTTCTGACTCAAAGTGTGTGGTGGTTGGTTGGACAAAAGTACATCCTCGATTTTGCTTGCCCTAAGGAAGAAATAAAAAAAGGGATTGAACCTGAGTCCAATCCCTTTTTGCTATCGTTTGAAATATTCACTTATTTCTTCTTTTTCTTCTCAGTCGCCTTTTCTTCTTTTGGCTCCTTCTCCGCTTTGGGTTTAGACTTGGGCTTTTCTGCCGCTACAACACCTTCCACCTCGGTTTCTGCGCCCTCTTCTCCTTTTTTTCCTTTTCGGCTTCTGCGGGTCTTGCCCTTTTTGGCGGCATCATCTTTCTTGTAGATATCATTAAAATCCACAAGCTCCATCATGCACATTTCTGCATTATCGCCAAGGCGCACATCGCCCATTTTTATGATTCGGGTGTAGCCACCTGGACGTTCAGCCGTGCGGCTGGCAACCTCGCCAAACAGTGCTTGTATCGACTCCTTGTTCTGGAGGTAAGAAAATACCGTTCTGCGCGAGTGCGTAGAATTTGTCTTTGCTTTCGTAATCAAAGGCTCTACATATTTACGAAGTTCCTTTGCCTTTGCCACAGTCGTTGTGATCCTTTTATGAAGGAGCAATGACGAAGCAAGATTTGAGAGCATCGCCTCACGGTGAGCCTTTTTGCGCCCAAGGTGATTATCTTTTTTGCCGTGTCTCATTAGTCTTCTTCCAGTTTATATTTTACCAGGTCCATGCCGAATGTCAGGTTCTTTTCAGAAACGAGTTGCTCCAATTCAGCGAGTGATTTCTTTCCAAAGTTCCTGAACTTCATCATATCCGAAATCTCCAGTTGCACCAGGTCTCCCAACGTCTTCACGTCGGCAGCCTTTAAGCAATTGTATGCACGTACTGACAGGTCAAGGTCATGTAGTGGTGTCTTCAGCAGCTTGCGCATGTGAAGCATTTCTTCATCCACTTGCTCTACCTCACTGTCGGTGCCGGTTTCAAGTTCAATGGACTTATCTGAGAAGAGACGGAAATGCTGGATCAAAATAAATGCAGCTCCTTCCAATGCCTTCTCAGGATGGATTGATCCGTCTGTCTCTATCTCTACGAGCAATTTCTCATAGTCGGTGCGCTGCTCCACGCGGGTGTTCTCCACGCTGAACTTGACATTTTTGATAGGCGTAAAAATCGCATCAATCGGGATGAAACCGAATACCTGCTCATTTGGTTTGTTCTCTTCAGCAGGCAGATAACCACGACCTTTTTCAATTGTCAATTCAATTTCAAAGTGCGCAGACTCATCCAGGGTGCATATGATATGCTCAGGATTCAGGATTTCAAACGCAGTGGTGAACTTGGTGATGTCACCTGCCTTGAAATGCTTTTGCTTCTTGATGTTGACCGTGATCTTGTTGTCAAAATTATCCGCCAGCTTACGAAAGCGGACTTGCTTCAAGTTCAAAATGATTTCCGCTACATCTTCTACAACTCCCTCAATGGTCGAAAATTCATGGAGCACACCAGGGATTTTTATCCCGGAAATCGCATAGCCTTCCAGTGAGGACAACAAGATCCTCCTCAGAGCATTGCCGATCGTGACTCCATATCCTTTTTCCAACGGTTTGAAGGTAAAGAAGCCGTGGAAGTCGTCCGACTTCTCCATCACCACCTTCTCTGGCATTTGAAATGCTAATATTGACATAGGTACTTTTTTTTCGTTTCGAGAATTACTTTGAAAATATTACTTGCAAAAAATTATTTCGAATACAACTCAACGATCAACTGCTCGTTGATATTTTCAGGGATTTCTGTGCGGGGTGGAAGGTTGATTACTTTCCCAACCATTTCGGTGCTATCCCACTCCAGCCAATGGTATTTCTTTGAAGAGCCTATGGAGAGGCTGGTTGAAATCGTCTCCAGGGACTTTGATTTTTCACGAACGCCGACGGTTTCTCCGGGGCGCAGGGAATAGGAAGGGATGTTGACCACTTCACCGTTCACCAAAATATGTCTGTGTACAACCAACTGGCGTGCTGCCCTTCTTGTAGGTGCAATTCCCAGACGGAAAACCATGTTGTCAAGGCGTGCCTCAAGAAGTTGCAGAAGTACTTCTCCTGTTACTCCTTTTTTGCGCAATGCTTTGTCGAAGGTGTGTGCAAACTGACGTTCCAGAACACCATAAATGTATTTTGCTTTCTGTTTTTCAGCTAACTGTATAGCATATTCAGACTGCTTGCGTTTCTTCGTTTTACCATGCTGACCGGGAGGGTAGTTTTTCTTTTGAAAAGCTTTGCTCTCGCCCAGGATAGGCTCATTGAACCTTCTTGAAATTCTCGCCTTAGGACCAGTGTATCGTGCCATGTTTCTAAAATTCTTTTGCTGTCTTAAACTCTTCTTTTCTTAGGAGGCCTGCAGCCATTGTGTGGCAGCGGAGTCATATCTTTTATCGTGAGAACCTCAATGCCCGAGTTTTGAATCGCGCGAATTGCCGACTCACGTCCCGAGCCTGGGCCTTTCACAAACACTTCCACTTTGCGAAGACCTAATTCAAAAGCTTTGCCAGAAGCCTCTTGTGCTGCAGTTTGTGCTGCATAAGGAGTGTTTTTCTTTGAGCCTTTAAAACCCATTTTACCAGCAGAAGCCCAGGCAACCACCTGACCTGTTGTATTGGTCATGGAGATTACGATGTTGTTGAAGGTGGCGCGGATGTGTACCTGCCCTACCGCCTCCACCACTACCGTGCGCTTCTTGCTCTTGTCCTTTTTCTTTTCAACCGGTTCGTTTGCCATAGGAAAAGTCTTATTCGTTCA
>JAYVRH010000393.1:0-1709 GCA_043776495.1 Cyclobacteriaceae bacterium | reverse complement strand
CTATATTTTAATTCTCGCAATTCTGTTATCGCCAGCAGTTACCATTGGACAGAAAAATTCAGGAGACATCCTTCCAATTCTGAGCAGCGCAAAGGTTGCCGTGGTACAAACCGAAAGTGGAAAGGTGAAAGGCTATATTCACAATGGCACTTACACCTACAAGGGGATTCCTTATGGACAAGCAAAGCGATTCATGCCGGCGACTAAGCCAGTGGCCTGGGATGGAGTAAGAAGTTCGATGGCCTATGGTCCTGTTTGTCCTTTGATCAGCCCTACAACAAGTGTGGCCGATGAATCTGAGTTTGCCTATCATCACGACTGGGGATATCCGGGTGAAGACTGTCTCCGGTTAAACATCTGGACTCAGGGTATCAATGACGGAAAAAAGCGTCCCGTCATGGTTTGGCTTCACGGCGGCGGATATACGGCTGGCTCATCGCAGGAACTTCCTTCTTATGATGGTGAGAACCTTAGTAAGAAAGGAGACGTGGTGCTGATCTCCGTCAATCACAGGCTGAATGTGCTCGGCTTTCTGGATTTATCTGAATTCGGAGAAAAGTATAAATCATCTGCCAACGTTGGCATGATTGATTTGGTCATGGCGTTGGAATGGATAAAAAATAATGTCTCCAATTTCGGCGGTGACCCAGCCAATGTCACAATCTTTGGTCAGTCAGGAGGCGGTGGAAAGGTTACCACGTTAATGAATGCTCCTTCAGCGAAAGGTCTATTTCATAAGGCGATTGTTGAAAGCGGTATTGACATGCCCTTTCAGGAGACTTCCATCACAAAAAGGATCGGGTCAGCAATGCTCACCGAGTTGGGCCTGATACCTTCCACAGTAGATTCAATTCAAAAAATCCCATTTGTAAAACTTGCTGCCGCCGCTCAGAAGGCACTGCAAAAAGTCAGGGACCAACTGGCGGCTGAAGGCAAGCCTGTGACTGGCTTTGGATTTGGATGGACTCCAACGCGGGATGGTACATTTCTCCCGTATCACCCATTTGCAAAAGAAGCATTGTCCATTTCAAATGACGTACCGATGCTGATTGGATCTACTAAAAATGAGTTCATGCCTTCCATGAGGGCCAACCTTCGAAATGCCACCCTTGAACAGGTGACAAGCTATATCAAAAAGGAGCGAGGCGATAAAGCCGATGCATTCATCGCAGCGGCCAAGAAGGCCTATCCAAGGGATACAAAACCTTCTGATCTGATCGACATCGATTTGTTCTTCAGAACAGGAATGGTGAATCAGGCGAATATGAAATCAGGAGGCAGCTCCGCCCCGGTATTCATGTATTTGTTTACCTGGCAGTCACCTGTGGTAGATGGAGACTATAAATCAATTCATTGTATGGAACTGCCATTTGTATTCAACAACATCAGTCGATGCGAAGAAATGACAGGTGGTGGGAAAGAGGCATATGCATTGGCACACAAAATGAGTCAGAGCTGGATTAATTTTGCACGAACGGGAAATCCGAATCACAAAGATCTGCCCGCCTGGCAAAAATATGCCGTTGCCAATGGCGCCACGATGTTCTTCGACAATCAATGTGTTGAAAAATATCATCATGATGATGACTATTTGAAATTATCGGGTTTAATACGCTAATGCTAGAAATCTTGATAGCAAATCGGGTCACAAAATGTCGCCTTTGAAATAGAAAAACCAGTATCATTTTAAACTCATGCTATGAAAAACA
>JAYVRH010000392.1:0-5457 GCA_043776495.1 Cyclobacteriaceae bacterium | reverse complement strand
TTGCTCCTCATCACGGCCAATGGGAATAAAACCATTCCCGCGATGGCAACCCTAAGGCCGGCCACTTCTCCTGGAGAAAAGACCACCAACCCCCGCTTCATCAAAATGAACGAGGTCCCCCAGATTAAAGCAAGGATGAGAAGGAGAATGATTGAAAGGGGAGAGTTTTTGTTTTCCACAATTGTTTGGTGAAAGAGGATCAACAGTCAGATCCCAAATGGTGAAATTTAAAAGGGACGGTATTCAGGATATAACCCTTGCTTGTTCGTCTTATACAAAAGCTGGTTGAAAAGAAAATACATCGCTGATCTCGTCGAGAATTGCATGAACTTCATTTTCCTTATCAGTTTCAACCAGGCGCGAGCGATATGGTTTGAAATCCGGAAGGCCTTTAAAATAATTAGCATAGTGTCTTCGCATTTCAAATACACCTAAGCGGTCTCCTTTCCAGCGAATGGAAAAATTGAAGTGCGCCCGGCACACCGTTACACGCTCAGCCACATCGGGTGATGGAAGCAGTTCTCCAGTCTCAAAAAAATGTTTAATCTCCCTAAACACCCAGGGTGCACCAATCGAGGCTCGCCCAATCATAATTCCATCCACGCCAAACTTGTTTCTGTATTCAAGCGCCTTTTGCGGGGAGTCTACATCACCGTTGCCAAAGATTGGGATACGAATGCGTGGATTATTTTTAATCGCCCCAATCAATGTCCAATCGGCATCGCCTTTGTACATCTGCACGCGGGTGCGACCGTGTACCGTCAACGCCTGGATGCCAATGTCCTGAAGGCGTTCAGCGACCTCGCCCACATTTCTTGTATGGTCGTCCCAGCCCAATCGTGTTTTTACGGTGACAGGAAGGTGTGTGCATTTTACAATCGCTTCGGTCATCTTCACCATTTTGGGAATGTCTTGTAACAAGGCAGCTCCAGCACCACGGCATGCCACCGCTTTCACAGGACATCCATAGTTGATGTCAATCAGATCAGGATTGACCGAAGTGGCGATTTCTGCAGAGCCAACCATATTACCAATGTCGCCACCAAAAAGCTGGATGCCAATGGGTCGCTCGTACTCAAAAATATCCAGCTTTTGAATGCTCTTGGCAGCATCGCGAATAAGTCCTTCCGAAGAAATAAATTCCGTATACATCAAGTCAGCACCCCCTTCTTTGCACACAGCGCGGAAAGGAGGATCACTGACATCCTCCATTGGTGCCAGCAGCAACGGGAAATCTCCCAACTCTATGTTACCAATTTTCACCATTCGTTTTTCTCTGTTCCGTCCAAAGTCACCATATTTGCCCGCAAAAATAGCCAAAAGAGTGCACATGAATAGCAATATTGTGTCGGACAGACCGCCATTCTCTTCTTTGGTTAGGATTTTTCTATTGGTAGTAATTATTGGGTGGTTTGTGATTGGCCAGATTCTGGGTATCGTGGCGGGTTCATTCATCTATGATGGGGATTTTCTCCAGGAAATTCAACGCCCTGCTGATCACCCCAACCTACGGAATGCAATTCTCCTGATGCAGGGTGTTGGATCAGCCATTGGCTTAATCTTCCTTCCGCTTTGGTATTTGAAATTTACAGAAGATCGTGGCGCCAAAGTCTTTTTCAAGGATGAAATTCAATGGCCACTGCTGGTCCTTATTGTTTTGATGACCGTCATTTGTCTTGGACTTGCGATTTCTCCGGTAGCAGAATGGAACGCTGCCATACAATTTCCCGAATGGATGAATGGCTTTGGCCAATGGGCGAAAGAAACCGAAGCGACGGCCGCAGCCCTGATTAAAATAATTACATCCAATCTTTCTCCATTGGACTTCGCTTTCACCTTCATTGTGGTTGCCATTTTACCAGCCATTGGTGAGGAATTGGTATTCCGTGGATTGATTCAAACGGAGTTCATCAGAGCCGTCAAAAATCCGCATGTTGGTATTTTGATAGCTTCGATTTTGTTTAGTGCCATCCATTTTCAATTTATGGGCTTTGTTCCTCGCCTCCTTATGGGACTGTATCTTGGATACTTATATTTTTGGTCAGGCAACCTTTGGATACCTGTGCTCGCCCACTTTTTTATTAATGGACTGCAGGTGACCGGGCTTTATCTTTATCAGAAAGGAATGATCTCATTTGATGTTGAAAGCACAGACAGCGCACCCTGGCCGCTGGTGGCTGCCGGTGTGTTATTGTTATTGTTATCAATGTTTTACTTGAAAAAGCATTTTGAATCACGAACAAATCCAACCCGCGACCATGCTTAAAAGTTATAGCAACCTCGCCCAGCGCATCCTCACCGCTTTCGTTGGTGCTGCGGTTATCGTGAGTTGCATCCTGTATAGTGAGTGGACCTACTTCATTATTTTCTTCTTCATATGTTTTATGACTTTGCGTGAGTTCTACGCGCTTGCTGGATTGGATGGCATGGTGATCCAGAAGACATTCGGCACCATTTGTGGCATGATTATCTTTACGCTCTCGTTTTTAATCGAGCACAAGAATATTTCATACCGTTACTATTTTTTGATTTTTCCGATGATTTCCTGCGTGTACATGATTAAACTTTATAAGAAATTTGAGCGAAAGCCCTTCACCAATATCGCCTACACCTTTCTTGGAATTTTTTACGTCGCCATTCCCTATACGTTGCTCAACATCGCGGTCTTTGAAAATGGTGAATATAATTTTGAGGTCATCTTCGGCTGTCTTTTTATTTTGTGGGCCAGTGACACGGGTGCCTACATTGGCGGCACACTTTTCGGCAGGCGAAAACTATTCGAACGGATATCTCCAAAAAAGTCCTGGGAAGGTGTAGTAGGTGGAGCGCTCCTGGCGTTTGCCTTTGCCTTCCTCATGAATAACTTCTTTCATACCCTGGCCTTATGGCAATGGATGTGGATCACGGTCATTATTATTGTGGGCGGAACGTTTGGTGATCTCATTGAATCTCTACTCAAGCGCAGCATTGAAATCAAAGACTCAGGCTCCAGTTTGCCAGGCCACGGAGGCTTTCTCGATCGCTTTGACGGTCTTTTGATTTCGGCACCATTTATTGTCGCATTCTTAGAAATTTTTTGATTTTCTTCTGAAGAAGTTGAAAGATTTTTTCAATTTAAATTCTCTCCTGGATTCCAAATAAGCTTTGCTGGCAATGTCTGTATAGCCTATTTTATTTCTTTGATTTATGGATGTCCAAACAATCTACTTTTTTGCTTTGCCAGGCCTCATCTCCCTAAATTATCTATCTTTGCAATCGTTTTCGGATCAGGATTTAAGGTTGCAGATTTTGTTGACCCCATTTTTCTGATAACCTCTAAATTCAAATAAAAAATGCCATCAATCGAACCCGCTCCCTTACTCGACAAGGAAAATCCTTTTGAGGCAATGATGTCACGCTTCCAGACAGCTTCTCAGATACTTGGACTGGAAGAACAAATCTATAATGTATTGAAGGTGCCAGCCCGCCAGGTAATTGTGTCCTTACCAATTACCATGGACGATGGAAGCATTCGCGTATTTGAGGGGTACCGTGTAATTCACTCAACAATCCTCGGGCCTTCAAAAGGAGGAATCCGTTTTGATCCTGCCGTGAATCTTGATGAGGTCAAAGCACTTGCCGCATGGATGACTTGGAAGTGCGCAGTGGTGGACATACCCTATGGCGGCGCTAAAGGCGGAGTGAAATGCAATCCCCGGGAAATGTCAGCCGGAGAAATTGAAAGACTCATGCGTGCCTACACGTTGGCCATGATGGACATCTTCGGCGCCGACAAAGACATCCCGGCTCCAGACATGGGTACGGGGCCTCGGGAAATGGCTTGGTTGATGGATGAATATTCGAGAACACGTGGCATGACCGTGAATGCCGTCGTAACAGGAAAGCCAATTGTATTGGGTGGATCACTGGGAAGAACGGAAGCGACCGGCCGGGGAGTGATGGCGACAACACTTGCCGCAATGGGGAAGTTGAAAATTAATCCTTACAACGCTACATGCGCAGTCCAGGGCTTTGGTAACGTGGGTATGTGGGCATCCAGACTCCTGGAGGAACGTGGATTAAAAGTCGTGGCGATTAGCGATTTGTCGGGAGCCTATTACAACGAAAAGGGAATTGACATTGACAAGGCTTCAAAATACCGGGACGGCAATAAAGGCTCCCTGGATGGTTACGCTGAGGCGCAAAAAATTAGTGGCCAGGATATTTTGACATTGCCTGTGGATGTGTTGGTGCCCGCCGCCACCGAAGACGTCATTACAGTAAGCAACGCTTCCAAAATTCAAGCGAAGTTGATTGTGGAAGGTGCGAATGGCCCTACCTCCTCAAAAGCCGACAGCATTATTTATGAAAAAGGCATCAGCGTGGTGCCTGATATCCTGGCGAATGCCGGTGGCGTGACTGTATCTTACTTTGAGTGGGTGCAAAACCGACTTGGCTACAAGTGGACCGCCGAACGGGTGAACCGACGCAGCGACCGGATCATGAAGGACGCTTTTGACAATGTCTATCGCGTCGCGACAGAGTATAAGGTCTCCATGCGGATCGCCGCCTACATGGTAGCCATTGACAAGGTGGCAAAGACTTACAAGTATCGTGGAGGATATTAGTATTCAAAATCACTTCATTCTTGAATTAAGATTAGAAGTTTGGTAATATCCTTAATTTTGAATTTTTACACATGACGATACATAAAGAAGGAAGGACACTGCTGTTTGTACTACTAATTGTCTTTTTTTTGCTCAACTGGGCTGTTGCTTATTTACAACCGGAGGCAACAACGCTTCAGAATATCGTCATTGGCGCAAGCATTTCATTTTACCTCATCATTCTACAGTTTTTTCGCAACCCGGTATTTACGGTTTCAAAAAACGAAAAATACGTCTTAGCTCCTGCCGATGGAAAAGTAGTGGTGATTGAGGAGACGGAAGAAACTGAATACCTAAAGACACGAAGAAGACAAATCTCCATTTTCATGTCGCCGGTAAACGTTCATGTAAACCGTATGCCGGTGGGTGGCTCCATCAGCTATTTCAAATATCATCCCGGAAAATACCTGGTGGCCTGGCATCCAAAGTCAAGCACTGAAAATGAGCGGACCACGGTGGTAGCGAAAATGAAAAATGGTACTGAAATATTATTCCGTCAGATTGCGGGCGCGCTGGCAAGGCGGATCAAATGGTATGTGAAAGAGGGGCTCGAACTGGAACAAGGACAAGAGTTTGGATTCATCAAGTTTGGCTCAAGGGTTGATGTTTTTCTTCCCTTGGATGCAACCATAAAAGTTGCTATTGGAGAAGTTACCAAAGGTGGCAGGACGGTCATTGCCGAGATGCCATCCGAGAAAAAGAATTAGATGCATTTCCCGCAGATTCTAAGACCTGGGAGCTAAAACTAGATTTCTAACTTGAGTCAGGCTGAATTTGGAATCTTTACTTTGCCACAGATTGCACAGATTAC
>JAYVRH010000391.1:0-1712 GCA_043776495.1 Cyclobacteriaceae bacterium | reverse complement strand
TCAAATTTCGGTTGAAGATGCAGGTAAAGCATACGATTTATTTAGAAAATCTCTTGCACTCGACTCCAATCAGGCCTTAACCCATCTTTATTTGTCCTCAAGCTATAATAACGTTCACGCCTTCGACCCTTCCCGCCCTGATTCTGTAGAGTATCATCTTGACAAGGCACTTCTATTGGATCCATCTTTGTCGGAGGGTCACGCCATCAAGGCCCTTCGTTATCATTGGAAACAGGAATTTGCGAAGGCAGTGAGTGAGATCGCCAAGGCACTGAGCAATGGCCACTCTATTCCGTTGACGTTGCGAACAGCCGGAAGGCTTTATTATACGTATGGTCAACATAAAAAGGGAATTGAGTTTTTGGAAAGAGCGGTTGAGTTGGATCCATTGCAAGGTCGTTCGTTGTATTTTCTGGCGCGTTATTACATGAATGAAAGGAGATATGATGAGGCCAGTCGCATACTCCAGAAGGCCATTTTACTTGACCCCGCAGATCAACAATATGATCTTTATGTGTTAACCCTTGTACTTAAGAATGACTTGAAAGAAGCTGAATCCATCCTCCATTTAATTAGTTCACCTTCCATCAGACTAATTGACTCAGTTGCTATCCAGATTAAGATGGGAAATGCAAGCCAGACGTTGATGCAGTTGGTTGACAATGATCAAAATAGCCTTTTTCGGGTGGGGTATTTGTATGCACAGGCCAACAATCCAAAGCGTGCGATGGAATGCCTTGAACTTGCCTTCAAAGAAAAAACAGGCACTTTAACCGAGCATCTTTCTGATGATCCTTTTCTGGATCCTCTTCGCAACCTGCCGGAATTTCAGGAGCTTATTCGGAAGATGAACTATCCGAAAATAGAGTAATGAACATGAATAAATACTTCACTTCCATTTTTCTGCTGTTACTTTCAAATCTTTTGATAGCACAAAAAACCGCCATCCTGTGCAAAACATTAATTGATGGCACTGGGAAAACCATTTCCAATCCAGTGGTGATGATTGACGGAGATAAGATCATCTCCATAGGCACAAAAGAGAGTATGCCAAAAAATATTCCTGTCATTGATCTTGGTGATTACACGTTGCTTCCGGGATTGATCGACCTGCATGTGCATCCTAACCTGACCGTAGAAGATTATCAGGTGGACTACCTCCGTGGATCCTCTGCTTCCAAGGCATTGATGGGACTGAAGAATGTTCAGAATTTGCTTGGCTCCGGTTGGACGACATTGCGCGTGGCAGGAGATGGCGATGTAGGGTATGCCAATATGGAAATTAAGAAAGCCATCAACAAAGGTTTGTTTGTGGGGCCGCATATTTATGGTGCGGGACATTACATGTCAGTGACCGGCGGTGGTGGAGATATTAATTTTCTGTCCTATGAACAGAAGGTTATTCCGGATGGATTGATTGTCAATGGACCTGAAGAGGTGAGGAGGGCAGTGCGCGAAGAAATTAAATACGGAAGCGATTGGATTAAACTATTGGTCACCGGGGCCTTCATGACGGTGGGTGACAATCCAAACAACGTTCACTTCAGCGCGGAGGAATTGAAAGCCGCCGTGGAGGAAGCTGCACGCCGTGATGTGCCGGTGATGGCGCATGCCCACGCAGCAGAAGGAATCAAGATGGCAGTGAAAGCAGGTGCTCGCACAATCGAACATGGCTCTTTTATTGATGAAGAAGCGATGGATTTGATGATACA
>JAYVRH010000390.1:0-1715 GCA_043776495.1 Cyclobacteriaceae bacterium | reverse complement strand
GCGATGAGATTCTCCAACAATGGCTCAAGCCCGGTTACCAGGGCCAGCGGCGGAGACAGATCGTGTGACAATTGTCGCACATCTTTGATCAGCTGATCTACCTGATCAGCCGTTTTGAGGCTTTCTTCACTGTGGGTTTGTAACAACCGTTTAAGGTGACTGAGGCGGCTCCCAACGTCATCGTGAAGTTCGCCTGCGATCCTGCTACGCTCCTTTTCGATGCCGTCGATGTATTGCTGGTACATATTTTTTTGTTGTTCGGCCAACTCGACGACTAGTTTAGTGCGTTCCATCTGGATCTGTCGAAAGAGAATGACCAACGCTACAGAAAGAAGCATGGCTTCAAAGAAATATGCAATAAGTATGGGGTTGGGACCAGCGTATTGAATTGTGCCAAAACCATAATTCAGAATGCTGAAAGTGGCTGCTGCCACCAGGGTTGTGTAGGCGATCAGGTAAAAAACAGAGATGATTCTGTTGGTGAAAAAAGTCTTTACCCCACTGAAGGCCAGCAACATCAACCCTGAGAGCATAACAAGGTTGACAACAGGCAACACAATTGTGCTGTAGGTAAACATGATGCCCGGCATCGCATAGGCTGCCAGAATCAGCGCCAGGACAAGATAGAAAAGGCCGTTCAAAATCCGGTGAACCCTTGGCAGGTGCTTCTGCGTATCCAACAACCCTTGCGAAAACTTAATTAAGAAAATAAATACATACGCCCCCAATTGGACAATGACTGTAGCCTCCACATCTGCCCATCCGGGAAAGAAAAATTGAAAACTATATCCTTCTGCTGTAAATCCGTACAATGCGGCGGAGAAAATGTAGAGGAAGTACCAGAGAAAAACACTCTTCCGCAAAATGATGGACGCGATGAAAGCAAAGAGCGCACAGAAGGAAAGAAACCCAAACCAATAACCCCAAATAAGATTTTGGTTGTAGATGTCTCGCTGTACCGCCTCTTGTGAAGATAGATAGATTGGAAGCGTAAGGCTATTGATCTGATGCACCATAAGCAAAACTGTAAAGGATGCCTCCCCATCACAATGAATTGGAAAATCAAAATAGCGGTGAGGCGAAGGTCGCTGATAAAAATTGTAATGGATTCCGGTTTTGGACAACGGTAAAATTGAATCTCCGCGCACATGGTAAAAAATCATTTCATATATGTGGGGCTGTCTTATTTGCAGATACAAATCAAGGTCTTTTGTCGTTGTGTTCTTTATGGTAAGGGCCAGCCAATAATATCCATTGATGGGTCCAAAATTAACCCTGTCTATCTTTTTTACTTCTACAGAATGCTCTTGAAAAACCTTCCAGGCATTCGTAGCTGCGATTTCTTTATCTGTATTAAAATAATTGAAATGTGGATTTATCTGCAATTCCTTAAAGCCCTCTCTGATTTCCAAAGTATCCACCTGACCACATAGTAATTCGGGGAGCAAGAAAGTCGTTATTATCAAACCTATCCTTTGGATCATTTCTGAATCAATATGGAAAGCACAGGATTAATTGTTGTTATATCAATACTTACTTGTAAGTATATGGCAGCTGGTCTTAAGACTTGCGAGTTTTGAAATATCCATTCTACAATAAATATTGCTAACGCGAAGTTTTCTCAAGGTTCCCGCTGATTTGCGCGGATTTGCCTGTGGTCGGTGTTGTCACCGGCCACCTGACAATCTCTGTTTATAGTTCGCTCCTGTTTACCT
>JAYVRH010000389.1:0-1716 GCA_043776495.1 Cyclobacteriaceae bacterium | reverse complement strand
TGCTCCTCCGGTAGTCAGGAAGATGGCAAAAGGGCTACCAAGAATCTTTTGTCGATGTCAAATCCTCCGGACGCCATCTTTGCACACAGCGACCCGATCGCCATGGGTGCCATGATGGCCATCAAAGAAAAAGGGCTGAAGATTCCTCAGGATGTTGGCCTCGTAGGATTCAGCAATTGGTCATACGGATCGCTTATTGAGCCGACCCTCACCACGGTGGATCAGCCAGGATTCGAAATGGGCCAGGAAGCGGCTCGCTTGCTAATCCGGCAGATTGAAGCAGGCGACAAGGACCAGGAGCCACAGCCTGAAACAAAGATTTTGAAAACCAAGCTCATCGTCAGGGATTCTTCGATCCGAAATGCCCCCAAAAAAAAGTAGCTCAAAATCTAGGTTAAGAGTTTTGGTTTACCCTTACTTGGCTACTCTAAACAGTAATTCATGCATTCCGTGTTAAGCAAGCGACTGAGCGAACTCCAATCTTTTCACAATATTGAAAATGGGCTGATTGGAAAAACACGTGAAGGGAATTTCAGAATAAAAATATTTTCAGAATCGGTTTTTCAAATCAAGATTTCTTCGAATGAGAATTTTGAAGATTTCTCTTATTCCGTGATTGCGTCTCCGGTTGCAGCGGCTTTTTCAACGGTGGATCATCCTGAAACCATTGTGATCAAAACTGCGGAGTTGGAATTAATAATTCAGAAAAATCCCGTCACTTTTATTTTCAAAAATTCATCGGGTACAATTTTAAACAAGGATGAAGAAGGTCTTGGTACTTCCTGGATTGGCGAACAAATAACTACCTATAAGACGCTCCAGGATGGAGAGCGGTTTATTGGCCTTGGAGAAAAGACCGGACCTCTCGACAGAAGGGGCCACGGTTATCAGAACTGGAATACCGATGCATATGCTTACAATAACGGTTCGGACCCGTTGTATTGCTCCATGCCATTTTATATTGGACTGCACCATCATGTTCAGTACGGAATTTTCCTTGACAATACCCATAAGACCTTCTTCAATTTCGGCGCCTCCAATAATCGGTTCGCCAGCTTCTCAGCGGATGCAGGCGAGATGAATTATTACTTCATGGGCGGGAATTCTGTCTCTGAAATCATTCAGCATTATACCTGGCTCACGGGCCGTATTCCACTTCCCCCCAAGTGGAGCATTGGCTATCAGCAGTCCCGCTATAGCTATTATCCCGATAAGGAAGGTTTGAGCCTAGCCAATACGTTTCGTGAAAAACAGATTCCGGCTGATGTGATTGTATTGGACATTCATTACATGGACAAGTACAAAATCTTTACGTGGGACAAGAAGCATTTTTCTGATCCAAAAGCACTCATCGCCAATTTGAAATCCCTTGGGTTTGAGGTAGTACTGATGTGCGACCCGGGCATCAAGGTTGAGAAAGATTACGAGCCCTATGAAGACGGTCTGAAGAAAGATGTTTTTGTAAAGTATCCGGATGGAGAAAATTATACGGGCCAGGTATGGCCGGGATGGTGTCATTTTCCTGACTTTACAAATCCAAAAACAAGGCAATGGTGGGGAGAGAAACTCAAAAGTTATTCTGACCTCGGTGTGCAGGGGTTTTGGAACGATATGAATGAAGTTGCCACCTGGGGTAACATGATTCCTGAAAACCTGGAATTCGATTTTGATGGACATAAAGCTTCCTCACGGAAAGCCCGTAACCTTTATGGCTTT
>JAYVRH010000388.1:0-1716 GCA_043776495.1 Cyclobacteriaceae bacterium | reverse complement strand
ACGCGATAAAATTATTGGAGAACTGAGCAAAACTTCTTCCATCCTGAGGGACTTACTAAATGAGTCCTTTGACAACATTCATGTCGATGATAAGAAGATCTTCGAAGAAGCAAAAGCCTATATTCACACCATTGCCCCAGACAAGGAAAAGATTGTTAAGCTCTATACTGGCAAGGCAAAAATCTTCGAACATTACGGCGTTGAGAAACTGATTAAGTCCGCCTTCGGACAAACGGTGAGTTTAAAAGCCGGAGGGTACCTCATCATCGAGCACACGGAAGCATTGCATGTAATCGATGTGAACAGTGGCAATAAATCCAATCGGGAAGAAAACCAGGAGACCACAGCATTGTCAGTAAACGTGGAAGCTGCCAAGGAAGTGGCTCGCCAGTTACGCCTGCGCGACATGGGTGGGATCATCGTGATTGACTTCATCGATATGCGCAGCGCAGAGAACAAGAAGCTCATCTTCAAAACAATGATTGATGAGATGGAGCAAGACCGTGCCAAACATACCGTGCTCCCGCTGTCGAAGTTCGGGCTGATGCAAATTACCCGCGAACGTGTTCGTCCACAGATGAACATTGCTACCAAAGAGGTTTGCCCTACTTGTAATGGTACAGGCAACATCAATGCAAGCATTCTCATCACCGATCAAATAGAGCAGCATATCCAGCACTTATTTGAAAAACAGAATGAACCGAACCTGGTGCTTGCGCTACACCCATTCCTATTCGCCTATTACAGCAAGGGCATCATCTCAAAGCGGGTGAAATGGTTTTTCAAATACAAACGTTGGATAAACCTCGTGAAGGATACTTCGCTCGGGATTGTCGAGTTCCACTTTCTAAATAAAGATGGGGAAGAGATTGTTTTGGCAAAAGCCAACAATGTCGCGCCTCCAATGGAAGCCTGAAATTTTAGGCCATGAAACAGTTAATCGTTTCTCTGATACTGCTTGCCCTACTCATCGGATGTCAGGAAGACGTGGTTGTTTTCAAACTACTAAAGACATCATGGGCCAGTCAGCCTTCCTTTACTTTAAAAAACAAAATCAAATTCAATAGTTTTTCCTCTGGACAATCATTGTTGGTGCATGGTCCCGGTTACTTTTCTGTGCTAAAAAAGAATCAGGTAGCTGTTCATTACAATACATTTTTCGACTATCCATTCGGTAAGAAATTGCCGATGAATGATATTTACTTTCTTTCCGTCACTCCCGAGAATGGCTTCCTTGGGTTTTGGCCTGTCGCACAGCCTGACTTTGCTGCGGCTTCAGTCTATTTCAACATGAAAGATTACGATGAGTATTTTAATAAGGTAAATCTTAACGTATCATCCGGTAAAGAAAACATGAGCATTAACAAGCTCAATCAGTGCCTTGTTCCATATTATTCCAATCATCCTGATAACAGGATTTCTTTTTTTCTATTTGAAATTGGCAACCCCTCTCCCCCCTATTTAATTCTAAAAAAAGCACAAAGAATCACGATTAACGAGCCTGGCAATGTCGCAGGTGCAAATGTTACCTACATCAAGGCATTGGAGGATTTTTTCATCGTTTCAACAGCATCCAAAACATATGAAATTCTTGCCGATGGAACGGTGAAACAAATATTAACCTACACCATTAAAGAGGCATTTAAGTGGGCTGGAGAAATTTACCTTGTAAGCAATTCTCAGATCACCAAGTCTTCCGATGGAGGCGTTACCTGG
>JAYVRH010000387.1:0-1716 GCA_043776495.1 Cyclobacteriaceae bacterium | reverse complement strand
GCCAGTTCAAATCGGTAATATGAATGGACGAATTCATACGGTGGCGGTGGTGGGAGCCGGCACCATGGGGCTTGGTATTGCCCAGGTGTGTGCTGTATTTGGATTTAATACAATGATTTATGATGTGAAGAAAGAGCAAGTGATGATTGCCCTTCGCACCATTGATAAGAATCTCTCTGTATCGATAGAAAAAGGAAAGATATTACAACAAAAGACGGAAATACTTTCAAGGATAAAACCAATACATCATTTGTCGGAATTGAAAGCTGACCTTGTGATTGAGGCGGTGGCTGAGAAACTTGAAATCAAGCAACAGCTTTTTATAGAACTTGAAAAGATCAATGGTGTTGAAACCATCCTCGCGTCCAATACCTCTTCGATTTCAATAACAAAATTAGCTTCTGTCTTGAAGAGGCCCTTTCGCTGCATTGGACTTCACTTCTTCAATCCTGCTGACCGTATGAAACTGGTTGAAATTATTTCCGGCCCTGCGACAGACCATCTTACAACTGAAGTGATGAAAGAATTTTCAACCAGTATTGGAAAAATAGCCGTTCTGGCAAAAGATTCTCCCGGATTTATCGTTAACCGTGTAGCAAGGCATTTTTATGGGGAATCATTGAGGATTCTTGAAGAAAATGTAGCTGATGTGAAGACGATTGATGCCCTGATGCGGTCGGCAGGATTTAAGATGGGTCCGTTTGAATTAATGGACCTGATCGGTGTAGACACCAACCTCGCGGTGACGAAATCAGTTTATGAAGGCTTTCATAAGGATCCAAAGTTTAAACCCAGTCATGTTCAGCAACAGTTGGTTGATTTGGGTTCCTTTGGAAGAAAAACAGGAAAAGGATTTTATGACTATTCTACCAAATAAAATTCTGACAACCCGAAACGATATGACCACCGAACAACATGTGGTTGCTGTTGTCACCCATCACTCACCATGGACCAACATCGGCAACATGGCCTGTGAGGTGGTGCGCAGCTCCTGGATGGCTCCCATCATCTGGCTGCTGGTGTGCTCGTGCGGAAGGGAGTTATCAGACGATCCCATCCCGGTCATACTATTTCCAAATGCGGTGATCAACCTTTCCTTTCCAGAGTTTCAGCAAAGCCTTGCCGTAGATGGAGGATTCAAAGTTATCAGCACCGTCGCTGGCAATAGCGTTGGAGTTCGCGGAGTAATCATTTATAGGAAGGACGCTGCAAATTATCTGGCTTTCGAAGTCAATTGTTCTTACCGTCCCAACGAGGCCAGTTCGAATGTGAATGTGAATCCGTCACGTTTGTATATGACTTGTTCGGGCTGTGGTTCTGATTTTAGTTTTACGGGTGGAACACCTACTGGGGGTGTTGCCTGGCGTCCTCTACGAAGATACCGAACTGAACTCAGCGGCTCCAGCCTCACCATCACGAACGAAATTGTGAACTGATTTCCTTTTTACAATAGAATGATTACCCGCTATTTGCCTTGGCGGATGACGCTATTTTTTTTGCTATAAAGAAAATAGACGATCATACCGATTATAAACCAGACCAGCGCCGACCACTGTGTCCTGGAATCCAATGCAACAATCAATGCGGAACAAATAATGATGCCAAGAACAGGAACCAATGGAACGAGTGGTGTTTTAAATTCCCTTTTAGCGTCGGGATGAGTAACCCGCATCACCAGAATCCCTGCGCATACAAGGATAAAGGCGAGCAACGTAC
>JAYVRH010000386.1:0-5484 GCA_043776495.1 Cyclobacteriaceae bacterium | reverse complement strand
TGGCTTTAAAACTTGGACACATCGTGCCGCCCAGCACCTTCCGGCACTCGCCAACACCCGTGCACATATGAACAGATTCACGAAAGGTGCCTTCGCTCCGGTATTTATATTCTGTCTTCAATTCGCGATCCGAATATTGAGGGCCATATCGAAGATTATGCTCAATCGTTTGAGCATCTACGATTTTTCCCGGATTCATCAGATTTCCAGGATCGAACAATCGTTTCACTTCTCTGAAAGCAGTATATAACTGACTTCCAAAAAAACGCTCGTTGTAGGCACTCCTCACCAGCCCATCGCCATGCTCTCCACTCCAGGAGCCACCGTATTTCACCACCAATTCAAATGTTTCATCGGCTATGTGTTTCAGGTTCTCGATGTCTTGCTCGTGACGTAGATCCAGCATCGGCTGCACGTGGATAACCCCTACACTGGCGTGGGCATACATGGAAACCTCCGTGTCATGTTTTGCGCAGATCTTAAGAACCTGGTCAATATATTCGGGCAAGCATTCAATAGGGATTGCAGCATCCTCAATAAAGCTCAATGCCTTCTTTTCACTCTTGATTCCAAGCATCAGCCCCAATCCTTTTTTCCTCACCATCCACACATCATCATAGTCCTTCCCTTCCGGAAAGAGTGGGTATGCATAGCCAAGTCCGCGACTCTTCAAAACCTCAATCATTGCACGGGGTCGCTGCATCACATCATCAAGTGAATCGCCGTAGAATTCTACAATTAAAATTGCCGCTGGATCATTCTCGATAAAATGGCAATGCTGCCTGGTGGTGAGATTTTCACCGCTCAACCTCAATACTGTTTGGTCTAAAATCTCGACGGCAGAAGGTTTGTAAGGAAGCATGGGCTGCACAGCCCTGATCGCTTCGAGCAAATCGTTAAAATGAACTACCGCTACGGACTTAAATGCTGGAAGAGGTTCCAGCTTGATTTTCAGTTCCAGACTGACAGCCAACGTGCCTTCACTTCCGGTGATCAACTTGGCTAAATTCCAGCGGTCCATGTATACGAACTCATCCAGATTATAGCCGCCCACTCTTCGCATCACCTTGGGGAAGCGGTTTTTAATTTCCTCCTTGTTTCGATTGATGATTCCCCGGAAGCCCTTGTAAATCTCTCCTTCCCTGTTAGACTGAATTGCCTTTTCCTCATATGCTTCTGGTGATAGTTCATTCAGTAACAGTTCAATGCCATCGGCCAACAAGACCCTGGCTTCGAGAATATGGTCTACGGTTTTACCATACAGAATACTTTTTGTGCCGGAAGAATTGTTTCCTACCATGCCCCCAATGTTTGCTCTGCTGGAAGTAGCAGGATCGGGCGCAAAATGCAGTTTATACTTTGCCAGCACTTCATTAAGTTCATCGCGCACCACTCCAGGCTGCACCCTCACCCATCTTTCCTTTTCATTGAACTCAATTATCTTATTCATGTACTTGGAGAAATCAAGTACCAATGCTTCCCCTACCGTCTGCCCGGCAAGGCTGGTGCCTCCTCCGCGGGGAAGGATCTTTATTTGATGAGCCGTGGCGATTTCAATTGCTTTTTTTACGTCGGCCTCATCTTTTGGCAATACGACCGCCAATGGCATGATTTGGTAAAAGCTGGCATCCGTTGAGTACATGCCCAATGAATAGGCATCTGAAAGCACTTCGCCCTGGAGGCTTTCTTCCAACTCAGATACCAGAGCGCGTGTATTAATCCTTTCCTGCACAACCATGGGATTTTGTTTGGGATAAGGTAGCCACAAAAAGGAAAAGAGAAAAGTATAAATTGATTGGTGGTGCGTATTGCCCACCCATCAATTCATATGAAGAATAGCCAAATCGTGCTGGCCAGTATTATTACCAGTACCGATGCCAGGAATTTCAAAGCAAACATTTTACTGCCCTGCAAATAAGAATAAAGTGACTTGCTCAACAAATTCGTGGCGTTAATGACCAGGAATGTAACGAATGCGAACTTGAGGGTAATGGTATGCCCGGCCATATCTGCGAGGTTCACAATGATGGCATCAATACCCGCGAATGAAGCGATCACTGAGCTGATGATGAACCCGGATTGTCCAAATACAATTAAACAGATTTTCGTGACGATTTTGATCACGATCAATATTCCGGCAAACTTCAATGCCGGCATTAATGAAAAGATGTTCCCCGTCTTTTTCTCCTGATCGTCCTCCTTTTCTTTAGGCTCTTTTTGTTTAAAGAACACAATGGAAATTAAACCCGCCGTAAGGATCATAATCACAATGCTCGGGGCGATCGAAATGAGCCATTGGGGGTTTAGTGGCCCAACCAGCAGAAATATTTGTAAGAAGCTGGCTAAGTTGGCGAGTACTGCTGCCCCTACCAGGTGATTCACTGCACTGGAATTCTTACTCCTCTGTGCCAACGACTGCGTAGCGGAAGTGGAGGAAACAAATCCGGCCATAAAACTTGTTAAGGCAAAACCACTTTTGTCGCCTACAATTCGACCCAGGATGTATCCAAATACATCAATACCTGTAATCAGCACTACCACCATCCAGATCTTTCTAGGATTTATCAAATCCAGGTTATCAAACTCCCCCAATTCCACATTAAATCCCTTCATGATTTCGTGTAACACAGGGAGATCTTTGAGTTTGTATGCATAGTCAGGTAAGACCGGTAATGCCACCAATGCAACGATGGCGTAACTGATAAACGCGCGCATTTCATACTTTGAAATCCCGGCCATCAACTGCGCGGTTTGGGATTTCAAAGACATGATAAATACCAACGTAACAAAGACCGCAACAGTAATTTGTAAGGGAATAATATCAATCACCACCAGCACCCCAATAAAAAAAGTTCCGATCGCCGACAATTCACTTGTGATTCCGTAGGCATGAGAATGGATGGCTTCAATGATATAATTCGAAATCAACAAAAGCAGAAGGCTACCGGCCATCATGAGCGCCAGTCCGGCGTAGTTGTGAACAAAAAGAACACCGGATATAGCACCGGTTAGGGAAATCAGGGAAAAAGTACGTATGCCTCCAACACCACCAGCAGCGACTTCACCTCTTCTGTTGCTCTCTCGCTCCATGCCGATCGTGGCTCCAAAAATCAGAGCGAGCATTACGTTTTGGAATATTTCAGAAAACATGTTTGAGATGTTGAGTCAAAGATGCTAATATTTACGTCCTGTCATTGATGCCATCTTACCAGAGCCTCATTTATCCTGTCGGTGATAGTCGTGATACAATGCATACATGTCTTGTACGACACCGATGATGTCTTTTGTTTCCAAAAGCAATTTCATTTGCAATTGCCCGATGCGATTGCCTACCTCTCCCTTCTGAATTTCTTCAATTTCACGATCAATGCTCATGTTGACTCGAGATATTAAAGATAGGTGAAACTCTTTCACTTTTTCACTATTCTTAAAGGTTGCGCTACCGATGTCCTCACAGACAAACCCAACGTACTCGCTCAATCTTTTTTCCAAATCATCCAATTTCTTCAAATAATCCTTTGACGGTTGAGAATGGAAATTACTAAGATGGTCGATGCTGCTTTCGCTAATCAGCTGCACACTCTGATACAAATCCTGCATGTGGTCAAACATCAGAATATACAATCGGCTCGCAGGCAAATTGTCTTTTGGCATCTTTCGCACATACTTAATAAACTTGCTCTGTACCTTTATGTTCTGCTGCCGCAGTTGTAGCATCTTCTCCAGGGATTTGGTAATGGTGGTTTCCTTCTCCTTAGTCAGCGCCTCCACATTGGCAGAAAAAACTTTGCTGGCCAATTTCAGATTTTTCACTGTAACCTCTTTGACTTCATCGATGGCCTGTGAAAGACTCATCGGCTCCGTCGAAAAAGTCTGGTTATCAGATGCCACTTCTTTTTCCTTTCGTGCAAAGATGATATGGCTGCGGACCAGCAGAAATGCCGCAAGGCCGGCAAGAACAAAAACGCCAGGGACACCGGTCTTATATAAAATAAATGCCAGCACGGCACTGGAGGTGAAAGCGATGACGGCGGTGACCAGCCAGCCTGCAATCACATTCATTACTCCGGCCACCCGATAAACGGCACTCTCACGGCCCCATGCCTGATCGGCGAATGAACTTCCCATCGCTACCATGAAGGTGACAAAGGTGGTTGACAACGGTAACTTTCTGGACGTTCCATAAGCAATCAGTACACTGGACACCAATAGATTGACGGAAGCACGTACAAGATCAAACGATGCTTGATCCTTTCCCCGGGCTTTTTCATCCTTCACAAAACGCTTGCCCAATGATTTGGACCAACTCTTCGGTACAATCAATTCAATCAGCCTGCCAATATAAATGGTGCCTCCCACCATCATACGCGATACCCATGTGGACCTGAATTTCTCATCACCCTCCTCCTGTCTGCCCAACGAAACTTCTGTCTCGGTCACTTTTCTGCTTTTGGCATTGGTCCACAGCGTGAGAATCATGACAAAACCAGCGATCAGCAGTATCCATGTGGGTGTTGCAAATTTCCCTGAGAGGATGCTCATGTTGTATTGATCCGGATCAACACCAGAAGCCGACCAGGACTGGTAGGCGAAATATCCGCCTACCGCAACACCAATAAAGTTCACCAAATCGTTTCCTGCAAAAGCCATCGCCAATGCGAAAGTGCCCAACAAGACTACAATGCGCAGCGGGTTGATGTTGGTCCACCACATCAATAGCTGAATGAGAATACTCCAAAGAACAAGCGATACGAAATTGATCGTCCACGCATTGTCCATTACCCACTTCACCTGATCATCACTAATAAAGGAGCTTCCTTTGGCACCTTTGATGAGAAGAAAATAGACGATGGTGGTTACGGATATTCCGGAAAAAATGGCTCCAAACTTTCTCAAGGAGTTCTTCAGGGAAAAAGTGAACAGGATCCTGGAGACATGCTGAATCAACGTGCCGACAACGAAAGCAAGAAATATGGAAAGAAAGATTCCGGTAACGATCGTAATGGCGCTGGAAAAGTTGAGGATGCTCTTGAATGGAATGGAGTCCCACGACATCCCATGATCCAGTGAAGTGAGAATTCCTGCAGCAAAGGCAGCTCCAAGCAATTCGAAAACCAGTGAAACGGTGGTTGAAGTGGGTAACCCAAAATCATTGTAAATATCAAGCAAAATGATGTCGGTAAGCATGACCGCCAAAAAGATGTAAATCACTTCCCTGAAAGTAAAATAGCCAGGATTGAACAGACCGTTGCGCGCGATTTCCATCATCCCGCTGGAAAAAGTAGAGCCAAGGATGATCCCCAGACTTGCCACAACCAGTATGGTGCGAAACGAAGCTACCCTAGAACCAATAGCGGAGTTGAGAAAGTTAACCGCATCATTGCTTACCCCCACAATCAAATCGACGATGGCGGTGGCAAAAAGCAGAATGATTAATATTTTGAAAATATCCATTCCGGTTAGCGGTATCTCGCTTTAAATATT
>JAYVRH010000385.1:0-5498 GCA_043776495.1 Cyclobacteriaceae bacterium | reverse complement strand
AGGATCGTCGGATGGCTACCTGAAACGGGATTATCAGGATTCACCTTCAACTTCAAAAACCGCGCAGTGAAATCAAGGCTGTCGAAGATCATCAACCTCCCACTCAACGTTGTCCCTATTCCCGCCAAGACCTTAATGGCCTCATTTGCTTGCATCGAACCGATGATGCCGGGCAATACACCCAGGACACCACCCACGTTGCATGAGGGCACCATTTCAGGAGGTGGAGGCACAGGAAAAAGATCACGATAATTTGGACCTCTCGTTTGATCTGAATGGAGCTGATTAAAAACGCTCACCTGACCTTCAAATTGGAATATTGCACCGTAGATCAACGTTTTCTTTAGCAATACACAAGCATCATTCACCAGGTAGCGTGTTGGCAGGTTATCAGAACCGTCGATGATCACGTCATAATGTGAAATGATATCCATTGCGTTTTCAGCACCCAAAACAGTGTGATGAGTCTCAATTTTTATGTACGGGTTTAATTCTGATAGCCGCTGAGACGCTCTGATTACTTTAGGTTTTCCGAGGTCGTTGGTACCATAAAGGATTTGCCTTTGCAAGTTGCTTTCGTCTACCGTATCAAAGTCAAGAATACCCAGCCTCCCAACGCCTGCAGCAGCCAGGTAATACAATGAAGGTGAACCCAAACCACCTGCTCCAATGACCAGAACACTCCCTGATTTTAACCTTTGCTGGCCTTCCAACTTCAGGTCAGGCAGCAAAATCTGCCTGCTGTACCGCAATAGTTCTTGCCATGTGAACATAGATAGCTGTCGATTGGACTTATTTTATTAAAGTTACAGACAGAATTCATGGAATTATTCTTGTCGCTTGATATTTAAGGCAGGAATCATTAATTTCATTTCGTCATCTTTAAACAACTTACGCCATGATCAAAATAACTGAAAACCCAATCGACACAAATAAAGTGATCGAAACGGCCTCCAGCTTAGGTGCGGGGGCCGTTAATGTTTTTATCGGGAACGTGCGGAGCACCGCGCATGGCAAAAATGTACGCTGGCTCGAGTATGAGGCATACGAAAGCATGGCGGTTGCTGAAATTCGTAAGATTATTGAGGTTGCTGCTCAGCGTTGGCACTTGCTAGGTTGGGCGGTGAGTCATCGGATCGGCACATTGAAACCAGGCGAAACTGCCGTTGCAGTAGCCGTGTCAGCTCCTCACAGAAAAGAATCTTTTGAAGCCTGTGAGTTCATCATCGATGAAATCAAGGCTAAGGTGCCCATTTGGAAAAAGGAAGTTTTTGAAGACGGCGAAGAGTGGGTGTCTGCCCGACCACAGATGGCCACAAATATGAATTAATCCGTCTCAAAGCCACCCTGTTAATCCTCCTGGATAAGAGGGATTTCTTTGAATTTAACTACCCAACAACATCACTCCTGTTCTGAAAAGAAGTAAGTAACTCCTTGGGGTTAAGGTTTCCTGGAATTGAGAACATAAAAAGAAAGCGAACAGGGAAAAAATCTCAACAAACTATTTAACTGAAGAAATTGCATTTTTTTCACTTTTTTAACCCAACAGACTCAAGGCCGAATCAGCCTCTGTTGTCCGGTCTCAAAAAATCTTTCTTCCCTCCTGTTTTCTCCATCAGTCTGATCTCCTCAATCACAATGTGGTGCGACAACGCCTTACACATGTCATAGACTGTTAATGCTGCAATGCTCGCGGCCGTAAGGGCCTCCATTTCAACCCCGGTTTTGGAAGTAATCACTGCTGTGGTATCAATAACCGCTTTATCCTTCATCACCGTAATCTTTATCTGACAATCCTCCAAGGCCAGGGGGTGGCAAAACGGAATCAGCTCATGCGTTTTCTTTGCCCCCATGACGCCG
Source organism: Cyclobacteriaceae bacterium (assembly GCA_043776495.1). Taxonomy (GTDB): domain Bacteria; phylum Bacteroidota; class Bacteroidia; order Cytophagales; family Cyclobacteriaceae; genus ELB16-189. The sequence continues at coordinate 3,638 of JAYVRH010000385.1, read as the reverse complement.
GCAATGATGGCCGTTTGAAATACAGGGCCCTTCTTGGTAATGATTTCATCACCTTGCATCCGAGCGATAATTTCTTTGCCCAGCTTCACAATGGCCTGCGCCCTGGCAATGCGCCTAGTGATCTTTTTGCCAGAAACATCTACCATGGCCGGGTTACCAGAAGCGTCTACATGACTTAATTTACTCTTCATTTCATTTTCTCTTTATCTTGGAATCAAAAATAACCAATTCATGGTAAGTGTATCAGAGGCCACCTCCATCATCCAACAGCATCTTTTCAGGCCCGAAAAGGAAAGGATTAAAATTGAAACAACCGAAGGAAGGATCCTGGCTGAGACGATCAAGGCCGACCGCGACTTGCCTCCCTTTGACCGGGTAGCGATGGATGGAATCGCCATTCTTTTCAAATCATTTGAGGAGGGTTGGAGAGCCTTTAAGATAGAGGGTATGCAACAGGCGGGGCAACCACGAACCACCTTAAAAGATAATCAGAATTGTATAGAAGTCATGACAGGCGCCATGCTGCCGATTGGCTGTGATACAGTGATACGGTACGAGGATTTTGTGATTGGAACCAACAGGATTGCAAAGCTCAAAATAGAATCGCTTGAAAAAGGGACGGCCATTCACGTTCGGGCTCATGACGCAAAAAGAGGAGAGGATATCCTTATCCCTGGCATCCGGATATCGTCCTCTGAAGTGGCCCTCCTGGCTTCCGTTGGAAGAGGTGAAGTAGAGGTTCTCGCATTTCCAAAGACGGCAATCGTCTCAACTGGGAATGAGTTGGTGGATATCCGGGACACGCCACAACCCCATCAAATAAGAAGATCGAATAACTATACGCTGCAGGCGGCACTGCATGCGATGGGATGCCAGGTTGATCTTTTCCATATTCCAGATGACAGAAACATTCTCGAAAAAGAACTTTCCAGAATCTTCAGTATCTACCGTTTTGTGATTCTCACAGGGGGTGTTTCAAAAGGTAAATTCGATCTTGTCCCAGCAGCACTTGAATCCCTTGGGGTAGAAAAACTTTTTCATGAGGTCAGTCAAAAGCCAGGCAAACCATTTTGGTTCGGCGCCACCAAAAAACAGGTAATCTTTGCATTGCCTGGAAATCCAGTTTCTACATTCATGTGCTTCTACCGATATATTAAACCCTGGCTTTTGAAAAGCATGGGTGTTGGGGAACGCCCCTCACGCGATTTTGGCGGAAGATGTTTCATTTCATCCACCCCTTACCTATTTTCTGCAAGTGAAAGTCAAGAATGACAAAGGCAAGTTGATGGCGTGGCCTCATGCAGGTGGTGGCTCCGGAGACTTTGCCAACCTTAAAGATGCGGACGGGTTCCTCGAATTGCCGCTGGAGAAAAATGAGTTCAAAGCAGGTGAAGCTTTCCCTTTTATTTCATTCCGACATGACTTGTAATGACAATCCTCATTGCGCCTGATAAGTTTAAGGGCTCGCTGACCGCAGTGCAGGTGTGTGAGGCGGTGCGGGAAGGATTACTTCAACAGAATCCTGAACTGATAATTGTTTCAATTCCAATGGCCGATGGAGGAGAAGGAACTTGCGAATTATTGACGAACTTTTATAATGGCAAAAAGGTAGAGGTCGAAGTAAAAGGCCCACATTTTGAGATCATCAAAAGCTACTATGGCATCTCAGAGGATGGAACAAAGGCTTTCATAGAAATGGCAAATGCCTCCGGGCTCCAATTGGTCCATCCTGAAAAAAAGAATCCCCTCTTCACCACTACTTATGGAACTGGTGAATTGATTGTGCATGCCCTCAATCAAGGTGTGAAGCAGATTATCATGGGCATTGGCGGCAGCGGCACCACCGATGGTGGGATGGGCATGGCCGAAGCGCTCGGGTTTAGATTTTACAATGCAAATGGAGAAAAGCTAGAGTCATCTGGAAAAAATCTTATCAATCTTCAGCGCATTGAATCTAATCACATCCATCCACGAATCAAAGACGTAGCATTTTTAGCCTTGTGTGATGTCGATAACCCACTCTTCGGACCTTATGGTGCGGCTTTCACTTATTCCCCTCAAAAAGGTGCCGATCCCGCAGCGGTCAGGTTATTGGACGAGGGGTTGCAGAATTTTGAAAGAGTCGTGCTAAATACTTTTGGAATATCGGCAGACTTTCCTGGCGCTGGCGCCGGTGGAGGCCTTGCTGGAGGGGCCAAAGTATTTCTGAATATCCAGATAATGCGTGGAATGGATTTCATTTTGAAAACCACCAACCTTGCGGATCATATTTCCAAAGCAGATATTATAATGACCGGCGAGGGCAAGGTGGATAAGCAAACATTTGCAGGAAAGGTCGTTATGGAAGTTGCAAAACTTGCTTCCCGCTCTAACAAACCCACCATTGTAATCTGCGGAGTTTGTGAACTTGCTTCAAGCGATTTGCAAAAGATGGGAATTTCAAAAGTAATTTCCCTTGTGGATGGATCTACCTCCTTGGAAGCGGCACAGAGCAACGCCTATCTCCTTATCAAAGAAAGAGTCAAGGAGAATTATCATACTCTTACTTAAATCAAACTAAGTCTTGGCTGGACTAAAGTCCAATTGGGTTTTGACTCATTAACCCCAGGCTTAAGCCCTATCGTTGGTACACATCTTTGGGTCGGCACAACCATATTACCTTAGTAAAAATGGATAATTCAGAGGTATTTGACCTTATTACCTTATGGCGACATAAGAAGATAAGGTAAGGTAATAAGGTTTGGAAATGTAGTAGCGCATGAGTTACTAAGGTAATAAGGTTTGATTTTCAACTGAACCATGGATTCACAACATTGGGTTAGCGTTTTCCATAAACTTGTGTCCTAACGATAGAGGCTTAAGCCTGGGGTTAATGGATACCGATTGTGTTGGGGCTTTAGCCCAAGCTATAACTCACGAACTGCCGCCCTTTTCAATATCTAAAATTAGCTGTTAACTTTGTAGGCTCCTTCATCGCCAGGGAATCATTTTTAATCAGCGTAATCATTTAAATCAGTGTTACCATGTTTGATAGTTTAAGTCTTAAGTTAGAAAAGGCCTTTCAAACGCTCAAAGGCCAGGGAAGGATTACAGAAATTAACATTGCGAGTACCATTAAGGACATACGCAAAGCGCTCATTGATGCTGACGTAAACTATAAGGTTGCTAAAGACGTCACGGACGAAATCCGGCAAAAGGCGCTGGGTCAAAATGTATTGACCGCCATCTCTCCGGGTCAGTTGCTTACTAAAATCACAAACGATGAGCTAACCCGCCTCATGGGCAGTGAAAGCGAGGACATTCTCATTGAAGGAAGTCCAGCGGTGATTCTGGTTGCGGGACTCCAGGGTTCTGGTAAAACAACATTTTCAGGAAAGCTTGCCAATTACCTCAAAAGGCAGGGACGACAAGTCTTGCTCGTTGCTTGCGATATCTATCGACCGGCAGCCATTGATCAATTGAAAGTGCTCGGACAGCAGGTTGGTGTGGAAGTGTACAGCGAGCCAGAGAACAAAGATGCAGTCAAGATCGCGCTGGCGGCAATTGATTTCGCGAAGAAAAATAATCACCGGGTGGTCATTGTCGATACCGCCGGGCGGTTGGCCGTGGATGAAGCGATGATGGACGAAATCGCGAAA
>JAYVRH010000384.1:0-5500 GCA_043776495.1 Cyclobacteriaceae bacterium | reverse complement strand
TCGCGGCACCCGAGACGGGACTGCGAAGACCAATCCTTGCATAGAGGCTCTGTGTTATTATGACTCAATTCATTTTCGTACCTTTCTGCAAACAAGAAAAGCCTCAATTTGCATTGCCTTGTATGGCAAGCGGAAATTGAGTCGTAACACAAACAAACCACTATGCCAAAATCGCAGGAAACCTGGAATAAGAAAGAAAAGGAGAAGAAGAAGCAGAAGAAGAAGGAAGAAAAGGCTCAACGCAAAGAGGAGCGGAAGGCTAATCCCAAGGATAGTAGCCTTGAAGGAATGATGGCCTATGTCGATGAATATGGCAACATTTCGTCGACGCCACCCGATCCAATGAAAAAGAAAAGAATCATTGCAGACCAGATTGTTGTTGGAGTACCCAGGCGTCTTGCATCTGAAGAAGTGGTCGTAGACCGGAAGGGTATCGTGACGTTTTTCAATGAAGCCAAGGGCTTTGGGTTTATAAAAGACCTCGATTCGCAGGAAAGTATTTTTACACATATCAACAGCCACATTGACGCCATCAAGGAAAACGATCGGGTCACATTCAGGGTGGAGCAAGGGCAAAAAGGGTTGAATGCAGTGAATGTGAAGTTGGTGAGTTAATACACATTGCCGCCCCACAGAAACTCCCTGAATCCCCCATCTGGCGGGTATAACCCGACTAAGTATTTTTTCTTTAAGCCAATTGATTTTGCGCGTGCGTCAAGCGAAGCAGCGTCACTTTTAGATGGTGTGGTTTTGATTTCAATCGCTGTGTTTTCTTTCCAAATCAAGTCGATTTCCTGGCCTGTCTTCTTTTGATAATAATTGACCTTTTTGTCCAACCTGAGAAATTGGTTAACAACCGCATTTTCAAAAACCTTTCCAATGGCGGAGGCTTCCATCTGATTCAGCATGCCCGAGTCTGAAAAATAATATTTGGGTTGTTGGCTGATTTCCTTGTCCGCGTTTTTTGTGAAGGGAGAAAGGCGGACGAGAAAATAAGTTTGCTCGAAGAGATTGAGATAGTTGGCCACTTTGTTCCGGTTAATACCACCTATGGAACCAAGCTTGGCCATGTCCATTTTGCTCCCGACCCTTGAGCTCAACAGGCGTATGAGCTTATACAGTTCGTCATTGAGCGTGAAGTCCGCGAGCAACTTTACATCTAGATCAATGTAGGCATTGAGAACATCGAGGAGCAATGCTTTTTTTGAAGCAACCTTATTGATAAGAACTACCTCGGGGAAGCCGCCATACTTTACAAATTCTTCATAAAGTGCCTTGTATTGATTGTAGAATCCTGGTGTAAAAGGCTGAAAGGAAAACTTCCTGAACTTGTTTGTGTCCACACCCTTAAACAACAGGAACTCGTCGAAGGAAAGAGGATGAAGCTCAAAAATCCGCTTCCGACCTGCGAGGCTTTCTGAGAAACGGTTCTTTAGATAGAAGGAGCTTGAACCCGTGACAATAAACTTCACGCCGTACGTATCATACCAGTATTTTATTGCACTCACTATGTCAGGCATCAGTTGTATTTCATCCAGCGCAATGGTGCAATCGGATTGGATGTCTATTCCCAGGTTTTCCAGAAACACCTCCGTGTCCCGGTAGGTAGGTTGACGGAAAATATGGCGGTTTTCTATTTTTTCAAGATCGAGGTATATTTTATTGATGCCTTTTATTTTTTCCAAAAGTGCTTTTACCAGGGTGGACTTCCCAACCCTACGCATGCCAGTGATAACGGTTATTTGCCGTTCATTCAGGTGCCTACTTAATTCTCCGAACAGGTTTCTTGAAAACATTTTATTTACTATATGCACAAATATAGTGCTTATAGTTATACTTTATGCAATTATTATCGATAGCGAACTTGAAAGGTTACGGCGGTAAAAACATGGATTATCAGGGTATTCAATCCGGAGTGAAGGCGCCTGGCAGTTCATACACCCTCTTGTCGGCTGTCGTGCTGCGACATCAATTACCGTGAAGACCTCTACATAACATCTTAATTTCTTATATTTGAGTATTCTAATAGAGCTTAAAGATGAAACATTTTCTAATAGCGTTCGATGAAAAGGCTAGCGAACTAGTACCCGAAACCGTGCTTCGCGCGCTGAAGGGAGTAACCGATGTTGAACTTGTTTCCGGTGATGAATTTGACTTCTCAAAAATCTCTCTTCCCGGCCCTCCCTTAACCGGCCGTGCGGTAGAGAAACTTGCAGCCGAGATCGAATCCGATGTTGACTTCTTGAGCGAAAATGAAGCACCCGCTTACCTTGCTCAATTGAAATCAGAATGGAGCAAGTCATCCGAATAAGATATTCACGAAGAAGTCTTCTGGATATTGACTGCATTGAGCGCTACATCGCATCCAAAGGATATCCAGAGACTGCCGTTTCTTATGGCATAAGAATTCTAACTCATATACAAACCCTCCGTCAGTTTCCGTTAAGAAACAACCGTTGCAAATATCCAGCTTTCTACAAAAGAGGATTTTATTGCGCGATTTTTGAAAAGACGTATGTGGTCGTTTATCGAATGACCCCAGAGACAGTACAAGTTATGCGCGTGATTCATGGTAGGAGACTGAATTATTGACCTCATTTATTGCCTATCGGCGCCTTTCGCTTACGGGAATTCACATGGCGTCATCAACCTAGTATTTTCGTTTTTATTCTAACTTGCAATAAAAACCCGCTAGCAAATATCCTATCAATGACTTCGAAAGATCAAAACGGTAGGGGCCCTGAATTACATTCATTTAAAAGGAATGAAGGTATGCCGCTGGATGTTAGTTTGCTCAAAAGCATTCGTGTGAACCGCAGCGCTGTAGAGCGAAGGACAGCAACTATGACCCAACGTCGTTCCATTAAAAAAGAGTGGCAGGCTGCATGGCTGTTGAAGGCCGTGGCTTGTATTGACCTTACCACCCTCGCCGGTGATGACACACCCGGTAACGTGGCGCGTCTGTGCGCCAAAGCAAGAAACCCAATTCGAATGGATTTGTTGCAAGCACTTGGAATGGAAGATGCTAACATCCAGGTCGCTGCTGTATGTGTGTATCACAACATGATCAAACCTGCACTCGAAGCATTGAACGGATCTGGCATTCCAGTTGCAGCCGTGTCCACGGGGTTTCCTGCCGGACAAATCACCTTGGATCAAAAGATAAATGAGATTGAATTGTCGGTGAAGGCAGGTGCCAAGGAGATTGACATCGTGATAAGCCGTGCTCATGTACTCACCAGCAATTGGAAAGCATTGTATGATGAAGTTTCTCTGTTTAGAAAGTCATGCGGTGAAGCTCACATGAAGGCCATTCTAGAGACAGGAGATTTGGCAACTTTAACAAATACTGCAAAGGCCAGCGTGGTGTGCATGATGGCTGGTTCTGATTTCATTAAGACCAGTACAGGCAAAGCATCGGTGAATGCTACACTCCCCGTGAGCCTTGTGATGACACGCGCGATCCGCGAATATCATGAGGCGACTGGCATCCAGGTGGGATTCAAGCCTGCTGGTGGTATTCAAAAAGCAATGCAGGCCCTTGACTGGTTAATTCTCATGAAAGAAGAACTTGGTGATGATTGGCTGTCGCCTCATTTATTCAGGTTTGGAGCCAGCAGTTTGTTGTCTGACATCGAAAGACAGCTTGAACATTTTACCACCGGCCGATATTCTGCATCCTACCGCCATCCGATGGCATAACTTATTTACTACACCATGAAAGTGAAAGCGATATACGAAAGCATGGAATATGGACCCGCACCCGAGAGTCCAGGACCTGCCTACGACTGGTTGGCGAAACATGATAAGAAGTTAAATCTTTTTATTGATGGCAAATGGCAGCAACCCTCATCGGGAAAATATTTTGACAGCATCAATCCGTCCGACAAGAAATTTTTATCTAAAATCGCTGAAGGCAGCAAAAAGGATGTGGATAAGGCGGTCGGGGCGGCAAAAAAAGCATTGCCTGCCTGGGTTAAATCCGGCCCACACGTCAGGGCTCGTTACCTCTACGCTTTGGCACGACAAATTCAAAAGCATTCCCGCTTATTTGCCGTCCTTGAATCGCTGGATAATGGTAAACCGATTCGTGAAACAAGGGACATCGATGTTCCATTGGTGATACGACATTTCTATCATCATGCCGGGTGGGCACAACTGCGGGATACCGAACTGAAGGACTATAAAGAAGTGGGTGTGATCGGACAGATCATTCCCTGGAATTTTCCTTTGCTGATGTTGTCATGGAAGATAGCACCAGCCCTTGCCATGGGAAATACGGTCATTCTAAAACCTGCTGAATTTACATCCCTCACGGCATTGTTATTTGCAGAAATATGTGAGCAAGTGGGATTGCCTGCAGGGGTTGTTAACATTGTGACCGGTGCAGGTGAAACAGGTGCTGCTCTGGTTGAACATCCTCAAATCGATAAGATTGCATTCACAGGCTCCACCGATGTCGGTCGCATCATCAGGAGGGCGACGGCAGGTACAGGTAAGAAATTGTCGCTGGAGCTTGGCGGCAAATCTCCATTCATTGTATTTGAAGATGCCGACCTCGACAGCGTCGTGGAAGGAGTTGTTGATGCGATCTGGTTTAATCAAGGTCAGGTCTGCTGTGCAGGCTCACGGTTACTCGTTCAGGAGAGCATCGCTGATCGGCTTTATAAGAAAATTAAAGCGCGAATGGAAAAACTGATCGTCGGCAATGCCCTTGACAAAGGTGTGGATATCGGCGCGATCGTGGCTCCTGTTCAACTTACAGCAATCGAAAAGCTTGTCAAGCTAGGTGTCGACGAAGGAGGCGTGATGTGGCAACCCAGCTGGTCGTGTCCGAAAGATGGATATTTTTATCCTCCCACATTGTTTACAGAAGTGTCGCCTTCAGCTACCATTGCCCAGGTTGAAATTTTCGGACCTGTTCTTATCGCGATGACATTCAGGACCCATCAGGAAGCCCTCAAGCTTGCCAATAATACAAGGTATGGTCTCGCATCAAGTCTATGGACGGAAAACATCAATCTCGCGCTTGAGATGGCTCCCAAAATAAAGGCCGGCACCGTGTGGATCAATTGCACGAATGTGTTTGATGCGGCCGCTGGCTTTGGTGGTTATCGCGAATCCGGTTTTGGAAGGGAAGGAGGGAAAGAAGGTCTTTTTGAATATGTGAAACTAAGAGCGGATGAGCTCCTATCTACCAAGGCTCAGGTGATTTCCAAAACTGCTAAAAAGAAAAAGAGTGTGACAATTTCCATCCCGGAGATTGACCGCACAGCCAAGCTTTATATTGGTGGCAAGCAAGCCCGGCCTGACAGTGGATACAGCATGAAGGTTGTTGATTCATACGGAGTGCCAATAGCAGAGGTGGGAGCGGGAAACAGAAAAGACATAAGGAATGCCGTTGAAGCAGCACATGCCGCTGAAGGATGGACGGCCATGACGGGACATGCACGGGCGCAGGTGTTGTTTTACCTGGCTGAAAATTTGTTCGCGAGAAAAA
>JAYVRH010000383.1:0-1726 GCA_043776495.1 Cyclobacteriaceae bacterium | reverse complement strand
CCCATCTGAACTCCGTTGAACTTCGAATTGGGCTTACCCAGGTTTTTTATAATGGCAGGCGCACCAAATACTCTTTCGGAGGCCAATGCGATTCCAGTGATGGCGATGGTGGTCTTTCCGATAAACTGGCGACGGGATAGTGATTTGAGTTTCATTGCTTTTGATTATAGCATCAAAGTTGCCAATAATAATTGTCGTTAAATAGCGCTAATTTAGGTTTTGCACACACGGTAATAATGCGTTGATTTTTGGGTGTATATCAGTCCTGGGCGGTAGGAGATCAAAACTTTTCTTATTGAGATGTCGGTTATTATCTATATCTATAATAAATGAATTATCATGAAATGGGTGAGTAAGACGAGGATTTTTGTGTCGATTATGCTCCTGGCAATCCTCATAACTGCTTCCATCTTGATCATTGTGAATTCACAGCAGCAAAAGAGGATCGCTGAGTTAACTTCTCAAATCGCTGCCATTGAAGCAGAGCAGTCCAACAAAGAAGTATACGAGGCTGACTTGAATACGGCCGAAGTCACCCGATTGACAAAAATTGCTAATGAGCAAGCCGAGGTTGCCCGAGTGTCAAGGGCCGCTGCCGAAGCCGCACAACAGGAAACTGAAAAACTAAGAGGGGCAGCAGTAGAGGCTTTGAAGAAAGCAGAAATAGCGCAGGCCAATGCTAAAAGCAACTCTGCTTTGGCTATTCAAATGGAAAAGGAAGCAGAAGCCCAGGCGCAAAAAGCCAGGCAGGCAGAAACAGCCGCCACCCGCCTCAGATACCTGGCACAGGCAAAAGCGATGTCCATGAAGTCATTAGAATTGGGTGATGATCCTGAACAAGAAGCTTTGGTTGCCCAGCAGGCTTACAAGTTCAACTTTCGACAGGGAGGAAATCCATGTGATCAGGAAATCTATAACGGATTATACAAGGCATTGGATCGCCTCAACAATCCACTATCCCGCAGTCTTTACGGGCACAGCAAAGGTGCTGCCAGGGCGTTGGTCGCGAGCACAAAATCTCAGGAAATTTATTCTGGTGGCGGTGATGGAAGGATTTTGCGATGGGTTCGCAAAGGAGGGGAGTGGAAACCAGACTCGATCATGGGAGGTCGTAAAGATTATCAGGTCTATAAAATAGAATTAAGCACCGATGCTAACTGGCTCATCGCCAGCGGCGCATTAACGGCCAACGTAGGCAAGGGATATGTTGAGGTATTTGATTTGAAGAATCCTGGGAAGTCACCTAAGAAAATTTCAGGATTTTCAGAAATCAAGACACTGATTTATTCGTTGACGGAAAATGGTGCTTTTGTTCAGGATGATATGAGCATTAAGTTCACGGATTTTAATACTGTACAAGAGGTAATCAAACTGAAGGAAAAGATCAACGCAATTGCCATGAGTGTTGATGGCAGGAAATTGGCGGGAGCTGGAGTCTCAGGTGCGGTGTACTTTTGGGACATTGCTGATAAGTATTCCGAAAAAATTGTCTACCAAAATCAAATTGAGATCACTGCCCTCGCATTTGCACCTGACAACTACAGAATTGTGATTGGTGACAAGAGCGGTAACTTAAAAATCATCCTGGAGGATAGCAACCTGCCCCCAAGAATCCTTCTACTAAAAGGTGCGCACATCGAACAAATTGTGTTTAACAATACTGGAACCGCTCTTGCCGCCGCAAGCCGTGATCAGAAGCTGCGCATTTGGAAGTGGAACAAACTCA
>JAYVRH010000382.1:0-1727 GCA_043776495.1 Cyclobacteriaceae bacterium | reverse complement strand
AGATGATCCATCTCCGTTCTATAAACGTTCAATCCCTTCGGGATTTTTTGGCCAATACTTTTTCAACATCGAAGGAGTCAAACGTTTATTGACTTGATTTTCGCAAACCATTAAATCTTTGACTTCTTCTTAGCGTTCTTTGCGGCTTTGCGTGAAAAAATCAATAGGACTAATAATCAACACCCAATACAACATCCTTCCCTCCTCAGGAATGAACTAAAAACTCCAGATGCGCCATCACCAGCCTGATCTCTCCAAAACTATATGCATCACCCAACGATACTTTAATCGGTGTTAACACTTTCCCTCCAATCTGTTCTATCGCTTGTTGTATGGCGGGTATTTTGGAAGCGTCCATCAATTGTTCTATAGCAATTGTTCCTTGCTGGACATAAAATGCAAGGTGCACCTCAATGGTGGTGGGGCTCAGCTCCCGTAGTTCGGCGATCTTTTCTATGGAGTGGCCAAGTTTGAAGAGCTCGAAACTTTGCTGCTTTGTTTCCGTGTCGCGCTCGGGCCTTTCCCTGCGTTGACGTTTGGGTGACTTTAATTCGATACGGGATTTTAATTGGTGTTGCTTACAATAGTCTGCTACCACCGTCCCGAACTGCTGTCCATATTTTTCCAGTTTTATTTGGCCAAAGCCGGATATTTTGCTGAACTCTTCTTTATTGTGTGGTAAATAAGTAGCCAGTTCCATCAAGGTAGCATCGGAGAGAACAATGTAGGCTGGCACATTTTCTTCTGTAGCCAGTTGCTTTCTTACATCTTTTAGCTGCTGGAAGAGGGTTGTTTCATAATCAACCTTTTGCTCTCGTACTTCAATCCGTTCTCTGGATTTTGTGAGCATCACGCCTTCACCATTTTTCAAGACGGCAGCACTTTTTTCGGTCAGTTTCAGGACCGGATAATTGCCCTCTGATTTTATTAAGTAGTGCTGCGCCAGTAGCTCACGGATGATCGTGCCCCATGCCTCTTTGCTCACCTCTGCTCCGATGCCGAAGGTCTTCAGATGTTTGTGGTCCTCCTGAATTTTTGCAGCCTGTGATCCTCTCAGAAAATCGATGACATACACGGCCCCAAACCGCTCTTGCAGTCGTGCTACAGCCGAGAACACTTTTTGAGCCAGGACGGTACCGTCGAACTGTTCAAGACGGGTAAGACAGGTGTCACAGTTACCACAATAGTCAGGCGCCGTTTCATCAAAGTAATTGAGTAAATACTTTCTGCGACAGGTGGTGAGGTCACCGTACACGGCCATCTGGTCCAGTTTCTTCAAATAAATTTCGGTTTGCTCAGGATTGTCATCTATCTGGACAAACCGTTTCATTTTACTCACGTCGCCGTATGAGTAAAAAAGCAGCGCTTCGCTGTCAAGTCCATCGCGCCCCCCGCGACCGGTCTCCTGATAGTAGCTTTCAATGTTCTTGGGTAAGTCCATGTGAACTACATAGCGCACATTCGATTTGTCGATGCCCATGCCAAAGGCGATGGTGGCCACAATGATTTTAACTTCATCGCGAAGAAACAGTTCCTGATGTTTGGAGCGAAGGTCTTTTTCCATGCCGGCATGGTACGGCAATGCCTGGTAGCCCTGTTCTGTGAGATCACGTGCCAGTGTTTCGGTAGAGGCCCGCGACAGGCAATAAATAATACCCGATTCGTCTTTTCGTTTATCCAGAAAGTCGAGCAATTTCTCAAAACTTCTCTGTTTGGGTTCCACCGTG
>JAYVRH010000381.1:0-1737 GCA_043776495.1 Cyclobacteriaceae bacterium | reverse complement strand
CCCATTTATAGTCGTCAAGCGTTTTTCTTTCGTCGTCCTGGAGATAAGCCAAAACCATAAATACCTGCCCTGCCTCTTTCGCATCCGCCACGGCACGATCCCATTCATTCAGCATGGTTCCTTTGTTGGCCTTATTCCTCTCTGATTTACCAAGAGCATAATGCCCGCTGGAAAGATTCATGCCCAGACTTCTTACATAATCCCCAAACTCCTTCGCTTTCATGCCGAACAACATTCCATTGTTGTAACCAAAAGCTTCCAATTCCTGATAACCCAGGTCTGCTAATTGTTTGAGTGTACCATCCGTATCCTTAAAAATCACATCGCGCAATGTATAAAGTTGTATTCCAACTTTATATTTAGCTCGTGGGGACCAGGAAGATAGGCCCATTGTTCCGACTGCGGCCAAAGCCGCTCTCTGAATAAAATCTCTTCTTTTCATGTTGCGATTAGGTTTTGTTTGCGTTTGATCCATGGGTAGGCATCCTTTTCATTGGAGAAGATTCCCAGGTAAATATTCTTTAGCTTATGCTTCTCTTCAGCGTCCATTTTGAATTTTTCCATGGGATAATCTGCGTAAATGCTGGCACCGAGTATGACCGCATGAATCCGAACGCCAGCTTGATTGAAGATTAAATCTTCCCACGTGTCGACCAGCCAAGCTTCGACATCTTCGTCCAGCTCACCGAGCAACACTGTATCCGCCATCCACGCCAGGTTGTGATAGGACTTTTTCAATCGCAGATACTCCTCCTGAATTTTTTGAAGGTTGTATTTAAAGTCCTCCCCGGAAGGCTCCTTCAGCCAGCGATGCTTCAACAGCGGCAGGCTGTCGTCGAGATCACACCTCACATATTCATTTTCAAAAACAGGAATGATCATGTTGCTAAACTCTTTTCTATCGGACCGTTCTACTCAAACCTGTGCTTAACGTTCTCTCCTTTCCTAATGGCAAAGATCGAATTTTATAGACTACACCATTCTACCCTGGCTCTAATCCTTCGCACAGAATAGCCCACTTTTCTCAATGCTCTTTTTCGTCATCCAAAGACAGCACATACCTTGCCATCTTTTCAGCGTCCGCCTGGTTGATGTCGATATGGGCACTCATGGGGATTTCTCCCCATACACCTACACCGCCTTTAATAATCTTGCTGGCAAGCATTTTTACATTCGCTGCCGTAAAGTCATACTTCTTTGCTACATCGGTATGGGCAGGACCAATGATTTTATTCACCGGGTGATGGCAGGTTTTACAGTCGCTCGCCTTCACCAAAGCCTCCCCTTGCGCGATCACATCCACCGCGGCAGGTGCATCTGAAGCACTTTCATTCGCAACATATTCTTCAGTGTTGGAACCTTCCTTCTTTCCGCCACACGCTGCTACAAGCGTAACAGCAGCTACAATGCCTATGAAATAGATAATTTTCTTCATCAGTTTAAGTTTAGATTCCTAGTACCTTTTTGTTGAATTTTGAATCCTTGCCAGTCGAAGCAAAGTCGTCAAAGGCTTTCTCCGTTACCCTGATAAGATGATCTTTAATAAACGGCGCGCCTTCAGCGGCACCCTGCTCAGGGTGTTTGATACAACATTCCCATTCCAGCACTGCCCAGCCTTTATAATCATATTGTGCAAGCTTTGAAAAGATTGATTTAAAATCAACCTGCCCATCTCCCAAAGATCTAAATCTTCCTGGGCGGTCAACCCATCCCTGATATCCACCATATACTCCGCTC
>JAYVRH010000380.1:0-5543 GCA_043776495.1 Cyclobacteriaceae bacterium | reverse complement strand
TAAAACAATTGTCGACAAACTGGCGGAACTTGGTAAACGTAGTCCCTTTCAATACCTGGTCACCGCCATACATCGCATCATTGAAAAGTGGATGCCCCAGGAATTTCATGTGCGCCCTGATCTGGTGTGTACGTCCCGTTTCCAGTTTGCATTCCACCAGGGAAACATAACGCAAGGATTGCAAGACTTTGTAATGCGTGATGGCGGTGCGGCCATGATCACCTTCCGGAAATGCGGTCGTAATTCTCCTGTCTTTAAGTCCTCTCCCCACATTGACATTAATCGTTCCCTGAGGTACTGAAGGCTCGCCCCATACCAGTGCCCAGTAAGTACGTTCAATGGTATGATCAAAGAATTGCTTGGCCAATTTGGTCAGGGTGATCTCATTCTTGGCGATCACCAGCAATCCTGATGTGTCTTTATCGATCCGGTGGACAAGCCCAGGCCTTCCGGCATTGCCTGGCATCACCGGAAGGTTTTGAAAATGAAAAGCTAAAGCATTGACGAGTGTGCCGGTCCAATTTTGAAAGGCGGGGTGTACCACCATACCAGCGGCTTTGTTCACCACCAGCAGATGCTCATCTTCATAAACTATATCCAGCGGAATGTTTTCAGGTTTTACATCTGTATCGCGCGGAGGCTCGGGGAAAGAAACGGTGATCACATCTGCTGGATGGATCTTATAGTTAGGCTTGATTGTTTTGTCATTGACTTTGACAAATCCTTCGTGGATGCCATCCTGGATTTTCGTGCGTGTCACATTGGACAAGCGGTCCATCAAAAATTTGTCTACGCGGACGAGGCTTTGGCCTCCGTCTACTACAATCCGGTGGTGTTCAAACAGCTCATCGTCCTGTTCTTCGTCTAAATCGACTTCTTCATTTTTCACGAGGGCAAAAGTACTCAGAAGGTAGCAGAGTCGAGGGATTCTTCCTCATCCTCTCCTTTGATACCAGTGATCCAAATCCGTTAGGAAAATCTGGATCAAAAATTCAACTTGCTAGAGATGGCTATCAAAAATATATTCAATGGCCTTTGGTTGGTCGGTTTGCTCATTGGGTGCAATCCGCCGACACAGAATGATTCATTGTTTGAGCTCGGCAAATCCCAGGGAACAAACAAGAATAAAGGACTGGAAGAGGCCTCCGGGCTGGCCGCCAGCAAAGCAAATCCGGGATATTTTTGGACACTCAACGACAGTGGCAATCCTTCCGAACTTTTTTTGCTCAACGAAAAAGCTGCCACGATAAAGACCTATGCGCTCAATGTCGAGAACCGTGACTGGGAAGATATCGCGTTGGGTCCTGGCCCGGAAGAGAATACAAATTATCTCTATGTAGGCGACATAGGCGATAACTTAAGCCGCTATGACGTTAAATACATTTACCGGATCCGTGAACCTTCAATTGATGCACCAGAAGAAATTTTAGACTTCGACACCCTGGTGGTAAAACTTTCGGATGAGGTGCGCGATTCAGAAGCAATATTGAGCGACCCCGTCAGCAAAAACCTTTATCTGGTTTCCAAACAGAATCATCATGCAGGCCTCTATGAGATTACTTACCCGTTCACTGCCGATACGCTGATCGCTGAGCTGGTCTGCGATTTTCCACTTAAACATATTAATGGGGGAAGCATCTCGCTACTTGGAAATGAAGTCCTGCTGAGGAACTACGAACACATTTACTATTGGAAGAAAACCGGCGAAGAAACGATCGTCGAGCTTCTGAAAAAACCTGCCATCGAACTTCAGTATGACCCAGAACCGCAGGGTGAGTCTATTGCATGGGCCGAAGATGGGTCAGGATTTTTTACACTGAGTGAAAATGCAAAGGGAGAGCGGTCGAAATTATATTTTTATAAGAGGAAGTAAAAAGAGATTCTAAATCGCTAGCGCAGAAAGAATCATCAATAGTTGTTTTGTCGTTAAACGCGTGAGTTGTTGTTACTTGATCATTTAACACCTGTTGCTTAATGATGCCGTTGTATTGACTTGCGAATTGGGTTTTCTTTCATTGACAACTGATTTATTAAAATCAATCTAAATCTCGCCCTTTCAGGGCTTACCGAACTTTTGGCATGATAACGAAGGGCTTCACCCTTCGTTATTTCTCTCTTCGCCCCTTCAGGGCTGCAAAAAATAAGACTCAGGACTTAGCCCTGAAAGGGCTGGCTCAACCAAAGACAGGGTGAAACCCTGTCGCCCGAAATAAAACGTCACAAAGCCCCGAAGGGGTGAAACAGACTTCAATTAATAAGGAACATCACTATATCTTTAGATCTGCCAAAATGGCGAGTAGCATGCCCTTCCACGGCTACTCTTCCACAATGGAAGATAGACGCCACTTCTCCCGCTCCGCCAGGTCTTTTGCAAACAACTGCAAATCATCCTGAAAACCAGATTGCCCAGTTGAATGCGTTTTAGAAAATTGCCTGAGCCATTGCAGCATGTCATCCGACCTCATCGACAGCGATTTCGTTGAATCAGGTTTTTATTGTTCCATAGGAACAACTGGTGGGTGGGGAAAACGAATGTTTTCATAGGATTCGTTCCGTTAGGAACGATTGATGCGTGGAAACCGATTGATGGGCGAAAAACAATTTTAAAATAATAGTTGCGTATGCCGAATACATATACACAGATTCACATTCAGTTTGTGTTTGCCGTAAAGTATCGGGCGGCCCTTATTGGCAAAGAATGGAAAGAAAGGCTGCATCAGTACATGACAGGCATTTTTCAGGGGAACAACCATAAAATGTTGCAGATAAACAGTATGCCCGACCATATTCATATTTTTATTGGAATGAGGCCGCATCAGTCGATATCATCATTGATGCAAAATGTAAAGACGGAAAGTAGCAAATGGGTTAAGGAACAGAATTTATGTCATTCATTTGCCTGGCAGGAAGGATACGGTGCTTTTTCTTACGCCAAAAGTCAGGTGCCGGATGTGATACGTTATATCCAAAACCAGGAGCAACATCACCAGAAGGAAAATTTCTTAGATGAATACAGAAAGTTTTTGAGGGCATTTGAAATTCAATGGGACGAACGCTACATCTTTAAAGAATTGGAATAGCACCAGGCGTTCCTAACGGAACGCTCGAACCGAACGATGGCATGGTTCTACCGATCCGTTGTTCATAACGGAATATTTGAATATAAAACTTGAATAGGGATTAGGATTGGATTTTTTGTATTGAACTTTGTTCCATGGGAACATCTGGTGGGTAAAAACGGATGTTTCGGATAAGATACGTTCCGTTAGGAACGATTGGTGATGCGATAATAGCTGGAGCACCAGGCGTTCCTAACGGAACGCTCGAACCGAACGATGGCATGATTTTACCGATCCGTTGTTCCTAGCGGAACAATTCAATATAAAACGGGAAGAGGGATTTGTATAAGATATTTTGAATTGCACTTTGTTCCATGGGAACATCTGGTGGGTAAAAACGGATATTTGTGATAAGATTCGTTCCGTTAGGAACGATTGGTGATGCGATAATAGCCAGAGCACCACGTGCTTCGGGATTTTGACAAACTAGCGTCACTTCTCCCGTTCCGCCAGATCTTTTGCAAACAATAGCAGCGGATTTACTTTTTCTCTCACCGACAACCGCTTCAACTCCGAAAATCCCTTTTCAAAATATTCAGAAATTTTTTTCTCCGTAAGGGATTGTATCCCCAGCCTGTCGTATAATGCGGTTACGGCTGTAACTTTCCTACGGCTATCAAACTTCGTCCCACTAAACCATCGTTGCAGTTCCTGCTTGTCTTTTCCTTTGGCTTTCTCAATGGCCTTTATTAACAAAAATGTTTTTTTGTTGGCGATGATATCCCCTCCCACTTGCTTGCCAAATTTCTTTTTGTCAGCATAAACATCCAGTAAATCATCTTTCAACTGAAACCCAATGCCCAGGTTGATGCCCACTTCGCGTAATATTTTTCGATCGGCCTCAGGTGCTTCTGCCAGCACAGCACCCAACTCCAGACTGAAGCCCAGCAGCACCGCCGTTTTCAAACGGATCATTTCCAAATACTGCGCTTCACTTACTTTGCTCTTCGATTCAAACTCCATGTCCCATTGCTGACCCTCACAAACACCGGCTGCACATTCATTAAATAGTGACAACACCTGCTTGAGTTTGTCCTTCTCGAGACCTAGAAACAATTCATACACCTTCACGAGCATAACATCCCCGGAAAGAATGGCCGTGTTGACATTCCATCGTTCATGCACGGTAGCTTTTCCTCTTCGCAGCGGCGCCTTGTCCATAATGTCGTCGTGCATCAATGTAAAATTGTGGAAGGCCTCCACAGCCACCGCATAGGGTACAATGACCTCAACACGCTCCTTGTACATCGAATAGGACAACAGTGTCAGCAACGGTCGAAGGCGTTTGCCCCCAAGAGCCATGATGTATCGAATCGGTTCATAAAGCGATTTGGGTTGCGAACCAAACTGTTGCCTTCTGATTTCAGACTCCAGCAATGAAAGATATTTTTCCATCAACGCTTATTCCTCCGACCCGGATTAGAACCGGGACGCTCTTCAAAAGGAAAATCCCCCGGCAAACTTTCAAAAGCAAGGTCCATCGTCCTACGGTCAATGTCTGTCTTCTTCACTTTCACTTCCACCTCATCACCCAACCGGTAGATCTTCTTTCTTCTTCGCCCGATGACCCTGTAATTCTTTTCATCAAATTCATAGAAATCATCCTTCATGTCGGCAAGACGCACCATGCCCTCGCACTTGGTTTCAATGATCTCCACAAAAATTCCAAAATCCGTGACCCCGGTGATAATCCCGTTATAAAGTTTGTCTGCTTGTAAGCTCATAAACTCTACCTGCTTGTACTTGATGGACGCGCGCTCCGCATCTGCTGCGCGCTTTTCCCGTTCCGAAGAGTGGATGCATTTGCTTTCGAATTCGGTTTTACTCACCGACTTTCCTTTGTCCAAATAATGTTGCAGCAAACGATGCACCATCATATCGGGATATCTTCGAATCGGTGAAGTGAAGTGCGTGTAATGATCAAAAGCCAATCCAAAGTGTCCTTTCGGTTCGGTCGTATACTTTGCTTTCGCCATGGCACGAACCGCCAACGACTGCAGCACATTTTGTTCTGGCTTTCCTTCGATCTCATCCATTAATTTATTGAGCGACTTTGAGACTGCAGCCTCCTCGGTGTGGAGCGTATGACCAAACTGCTTGGCAAACTGGGCAAAGTCACTCACCTTTTCAGGATTGGGGAAATCATGAGTGCGGTAGACAAACGCGTCTTTCTCCGCTCCTTTTTTCAGTTTGAAAATAAATGTGGCGACGGATTTGTTGGCCAGCAACATAAACTCCTCAATAAGTTTATGTGCGTCCTTTCTGACCTTGGGAACCACTGCCAAGGGCTTACCTTTTTCATCCAGTCTAAATTTTACTTCAGTGGTTTCGAAGTTTACAGCGCCCTTTACAAACCGTTCCTTGCGTAACTTAATGGCAAGATCATTGAGAATTTTTATCTCCTGAGCAAACTTTCCTTTCCCC
>JAYVRH010000379.1:0-1739 GCA_043776495.1 Cyclobacteriaceae bacterium | reverse complement strand
ATCAAAGCACACTTGAAAATAAGGGGAAGGCTGTAAAAAAAGGTGACCTTGCCAGTGGCTCTAGTGAAAAGAAGACGGATGATTTCAGTGGTGGGCCGGAGCCCTTCTCGGTAATTCCAACGGATGCTCGCCTCTACGGTGACTTTCAAAACCGGGTGGATGATAAAGCGCTGATCTCTAAAATGGAAAATAAGAACTTTTATGAAGTGACCTTAACAAACAAAGGTGAATTGATCATGCCGGTTGTAATCGAATGGACCTATAAAGACGGCACGAAAGAGATAGAGAAAATCCCTGCCGAGATCTGGCGCATAAATGAGAAGACCGTAACAAAAGTTTTTATGAAGGACAAAGAAGTGACCAACATCATCCTCGATCCTAAGAAGGAAACATCAGACATTAATGAAAATGATAATGTGTTTCCGAAGGTGACTGCTGTGAACAAGTTTGACGAGATAAAGAAGAAGACAAATTAGTAGGCAGTAGGCAATCGGTGCCAACTGATCTCAATTCTCAATAAGTATGAATATGAAAAACGTTTTATTGTTTGGTCTTTCGTTATTGATTGTGCTAACAGGAGCCGCTCAAGAGCAACCAAAAAAGTGGCAGGGAAAGTTTGAGCAACTGGATCAGATGCTTCCAACTCCCAATAGTTACAGGAGCAGCTCCGGTGCCCCGGGTGCTGACTACTGGCAGCAGCGGGCTGATTATGTTATTAATGTCGAGTTGAATGATGAAAATCAGTCGATCACTGGCTCAGAAACGATCACTTATTATAACAATGCACCCGAAGACCTGAAGTACCTCTGGCTGCAGTTGGACCAGAATATCAATGCCGACAAAAGCATGACCCAGGAAACATCCCGGAGCATGATCCGTGACTCTGTGGCTGCCATGTACATGGCCTCTTCCGTGAGGGCATTTGACTATAAAGGCGGGTTCAATGTTAAGGCTGTGAAAGACGCCGAAGGAAAAGCACTTCCTTACCTCATTAATTATACCATGATGCGGGTCGACTTACCTCGTGTGGTGAAGAAGGGTGAAAAGTTCACATTTTCCGTTGACTGGTCTTACAACGTCAATGACAGAATGATCTTCGACGATCGTGGCGGCATGGAGTACTTCCCGGAGGATGGCAACTACATTTATACCATCGCTCAATGGTTCCCGCGCATGTGTGTTTTTGATGACTATGAAGGATGGCAGAACAAACAGTTTCTGGATGCCGGCGAGTTTGCCCTTACGTTTGGGAACTACCGCGTAAAGATTACGGTGCCGTCTGATCACATCGTTGGTGCTTCAGGATGGCTGCAGAATCCCAAAGACGTACTCTCTAAAGATCAGATTGAGCGCTTTGAAAAGGCGCGCAAAACATTTGATCAGCCTGTAGTCATTGTAACACTGGAAGAGGCAAAGAAGAAAGAGAAAGAACGTTCAAAGAAGAAAAGTACCTGGGAATTTTATGCTGAGAATGTCAGAGATTTTGCATTTGCCAGTTCACGCAAGTTTATATGGGATGCGCAGGCGGTGAAAATAAATGATAAGTCTCCGTTGGCACAGTCACTTTATTCCAGGGAGGCGGTGCCCCTCTGGTCTAAGGAATCGACAAGGGCAGTGAAGAACGCATTAGAAGTTTATTCTGCCAGAACCATCGACTATCCCTATCCTACTGCTTATTCTGTAAACTGGGTTGGGGGTGGAATGGAATATCCGATGGTAAGTTTCAACGGGAGGCGTCC
>JAYVRH010000378.1:0-1740 GCA_043776495.1 Cyclobacteriaceae bacterium | reverse complement strand
CTTATGTCGCGGCAGATTTTAGCGTAGGTGGCTTGGCGGATAAAGGAAAAGGCACACAACAACTGAATCTTATCTATGAGATCATTTCACAAAGATTCATCGTTTTGTTGGCGCAGTATGAAATATTTAACGACTTGAGAAGGCTGCAAGTAGCGACTCCTAAGGTTACGCTGCCGATACCAATTTTTGGAACGACAGGGACTTATCCAGGCCGTCTTGTATATCCACAAAATGAGGTTAACACAAACAAGAACACTCCTACTCCTGCTCCTAATCAATTTGTAAAAGTGCCTGTTTTCCAATAGTCAATAGTGGAATAGGTTTCAATAAAAAAAGCCACCTCGATAATTCGGGGTGGCTTTTTTGTGTCTCAGCTGTGAGTATGGAGCGCGCTTGTAGCGCGTTCCGGTGCGAACAGAATATATAACCAATGATCCATATCCTCCCGTAGACAATCAAGCTCCTTCTATTCAAATGCACGAGAACACCAACATTATTAGTTTCGCACGGGCACGCGCTGCGCAAGCGCCGCGCCATAGCGGCTCTTGCACTAAGTATGGAGCGCGCTTGTAGCGCGTTCCGGTGCGAACAAAATATAAAACCAATTATCCATACCCTCCAGTAGACAATCAAGCTTCTTCTATTCAAATGCACGAGAACACCAACATTATTAGTTTCGCACGGGCACGCGCTGCGCAAGCGCCGCGCCATAGTGTGGTAAGTATGGAGCGCGCTTGTAGCGCGTTCCGGTGCGAACAGAATATAAAACCAATTATCCATACCCTCCAGTAGACAATCAAGCTTCTTCTATTCAAATGCACGAGAACACCGACATTATTAGTTTCGCACCGGAACGCGCTGCAAAGCGCCGCGCCATAGCGTGGTAATCGATCTAGAAGTTGGAAGGGCTTTAGCCCCAATATCCACTTTAAGTATTTCTCCGGTTAACGTCCAAAGGGATTCAACGCAGACAATGCTCGCTTTCCCCCACCCATTTTGTTCATGGTCTTCATCATTTTGCGCATGTCTTCAAACTGTTTGAGCAATTGATTGACCTGCTGTACAGAGGTACCGCTTCCTGCTGCAATGCGGTTTTTCCTGCTGCTGTTGATGACCTCTGGATTCTCCCGCTCTTTGGTCGTCATCGACCGGATGATCGCCTCAATGGGCTTAAATGAGTTGTCATCGATGTCCACATCTTTGATTGCCTTCCCCATGCCGGGAACCATGCCAAGCAGCTCTTTCATGTTGCCCATCTTCTTGATCTGCTGCAGTTGGGTGAGGAAGTCATTGAAGTCAAACTGGTTCTTGCGAATTTTCTTCTGAAGTCGGGCGGCATCTTCCTGATCAAAGGTCTCCTGCGCTTTCTCTACAAGGCTCACTACGTCGCCCATGCCCAGAATACGACCCGCCATCCGCTCGGGGTAGAAACGATCCAGTGCCTC
Organism: Cyclobacteriaceae bacterium; assembly: GCA_043776495.1. Lineage (GTDB taxonomy): Bacteria > Bacteroidota > Bacteroidia > Cytophagales > Cyclobacteriaceae > ELB16-189. Next base: position 295 of record JAYVRH010000378.1, on the reverse strand, counting down.
CATTTTTTCTCCTGAACTGATGAACTTGATCGGCTTGTCCACTACCCTGCGAATGGACAGCGCGGCCCCACCACGGGTGTCACCATCAAGCTTGGTAAGAACTACTCCATTGAAATTCAACCGCTCATTGAAAGTCTTTGCGGTGTTCACCGCATCCTGGCCGGTCATCGAGTCAACCACGAACAGCGTCTCCGATGGTTTGAGCACCTCCTTGAGTTTCGCGATTTCGTCCATCATCGCTTCATCCACGGCCAACCGCCCGGCGGTATCGACAATGACCACCCGGTGATTATTT
>JAYVRH010000377.1:0-5555 GCA_043776495.1 Cyclobacteriaceae bacterium | reverse complement strand
CGGCGGGTTCATTCGCCCGGGTAGGCTTGCCCATAGCACAAAGAATCATCCCGTTGTCGGTTGCGATGGCTGCATCTCGACAATAGATTGAATCGATAGAAACAGAATCATCCTTTGGAAAATATTGAATGGTTATGCCTTCACGCTTAAACAGGTTTTCAAATTTTTCATACTCCGTTTTTGCTTTGGAGAGATTCGGTTTAGAAAGAAAATTTAAGGGTTTCCATTCTTTGTCGACCAGATCATCACTGACAAATGCATTGTCCACATTTTTTATAAAGACTGTTTTCAGTTTTAGAAATTCAGATTGACAAGTCATTTTCATAGGACTCAATTTTTTTCAGTTGTTCGTTTCATCCATACATAAAATGGAACACCAGAGAGGATCGCGATAAAGCCCCAATATACCGTCGCCTCTCCCGAGCCAATGATGGCCCACAGCGAAAACACAAAAGTCAGTATTGCCAAAATGATTTTGCTCATCAGGTCTCGCTTCCAAAATTTGTTTTGAAGCAGAATCACCGCGTAGGAGGCCGCCGAAAAAAGGTAAGGCACCGCTACCGCGACGGTGGTCAGTAGCACCATGAAGGTGAAAGTCGAAGTGAGTCCTTTTGTGAAATTCATCATCATCAGTGCAGAGATGAGCACACTGGAAATCACAATGCCGATCGCTGGTGTGCCCTTCTTGTTTTCACGCCTGAAGATCACGGGCAACAAATTATCCCGTGCGGCAGCCATCGGCATCTGACCTTGAAGCAAGATCCGGCCGTTCAGCGCGCCGAGTGTTGATGCAATCGCACCAAGTGCCACCCAATTCCGGGCGCCATCTCCCCAAATCAATGCCGCCGCATCCGAAAATGGCGCATGTGAGTTCCTTAACTCATGGGCTGGTATCATTCCCATGACCACCGCCGATCCAAGTACATAAACCAAAATGGTGATGATCGTACCGATCATCGTAGCACGTGGAATGGTCCTCTCCGGATCATGAATATTTCCGGACGGAATTGTTGCGCTTTCCAATCCCAGGAAAGCAAATAAGGTTAAAGTGGTGGTCGCCGTAATTGCCGAGAAATTAGAGGTGCCACTGATATTAAACGGACTGTAGTTTTCAAATTGAACATAAAAAATACCCACGAAAGAGACCAGCAGAAGTGGTACCAATTTCAAAAAAGTGGTGATCGTTTGCACTGCACCGGCCTCTTTAACTCCCAATGTATTTACCCACGTGAGCAACCAAATTGCGCCCAACCCCGTGGCGACCGACAACAGGGAATTGGTGGCAAGCACCGGAAAAAAAACCGTTGAGTAACTGACAAAAGTAACTGCTATCGCTGCGTTTGTGCTCCAGATTGAAATCCAATAACCCCATGCTACGAGGAATGCCGCAAAATCTCCAAGGCCTGTTCGCGTAAACGCATAAGGCCCACCCACCGCATTGGGAATTAGCTTACTAAGATTGCTGAACAAGATTGCTAAGGCGATTGCGCCTGCTGAAGAGCCAACCCAACCCAGTAAACCAATGCCACCGTAAGTAGCGAGCGCTGCCGGAAGCAAGAAAACTCCTGCAGCAATCATGTTACCAATCACCAGTGAGGTAGTCGTCAATAAACCAATTTTTGCCGGCGGCCTGGTTTGGTTCATCTGCGGCTCATGAGCTGTTTCGAATTCATCTATTTTTTGGACTGATACATGTAGTCAAGCGTTAGTGTGGTCAGCGCTTTTACCCCGATAACAAAAGACTTTTCATCCATCATGAAGTCGGCCGTATGATGTACGGGTCTCTTCGCAAGTTTCATATCTGCAGGATAGGCCCCAAGGAAAAAGAAGAAGCCGGGTACTTTTTGCTGGAAGAATGAAAAATCTTCGGCCATGGTTACGGGTGGCGTAATTTTTACGTTTTCTGGTCCAACGGCTCTTACCAAACTCGGCAACATTTGATCGGTCAACTTCGGATCGTTGTAAGTTACAGGGTACATGATCTGGATGTCCACATTCGCGGAAGCGCCCGAAGACTCTGCAATCCTGGTAGCGGTAAGTTTGATTTTTTCATGAACTTTCTTTTGCATGTCCGGATCAAACGTGCGAATGGTTCCTTCCATCTTCACTTCCTCTGGTATAATATTTCTCCTGATCCCCCCATGAATGCTTCCAATGGTGATGACGGCTGCTGCTTTTGTCAAGTCCGTTTGACGGCTTACAATGGTCTGCAGTCCGGTGATAATCTGACTTGACACAACAATAGGATCCACGCTGTCCCAGGGCGTGGCGCCATGCGCCCCTACTCCGGTTACGGTGATGTTAACACCATCCACCGCGGCCATGAGTCCTTCTGAGCGATACGCTAATTGCCCTAACGGCACCAAGGCCTGGATGTGTAAACCAAATATGACATCTACTTTAGGGTTTTCCAGCACCCCTTCCTTGATCATCAAATAAGCTCCTCCTTCTTCACCTCCTGGTGCTCCTTCTTCAGCCGGTTGAAAAATGAATTTCACGATGCCCTTCAAATCATTTTTGTTCTTTGACAATATCTCCGCTACGCCCATGAGTATGGCCATGTGGCCATCATGACCACAAGCGTGCATGACACCGGTTTCCAGGCCGTTAAAATTGGATTTTTCTTTTGACGCAAATGGCAATGAGTTCCTCTCATTTACGGGCAGCCCATCCATATCGGCGCGCAAAGCAATAACAGGTCCGGGCTTTCCTCCTTTCAGAATTCCTACAACACCTGTCTTTGCAACAGGGTATTGAACCTCCATGCCCAATGACTTTAGATATTCTGCAATGACCTTACCTGTTTTCGTTTCACGATTTGAAAGCTCCGGGTGTTCATGAAAATTTCTCCTCCATTCAATCAATTTTGGCTCGATCTCTTTTGCTTGCTGATTCAGCCTGGATTGGAGCTTAGGATCCGTCTGTGCAAAACAAGCAAGACAAAGAATATTGAAAAGAAGAATAAAAAAAGATTTCATATGATAATGGGTGGATTCTATTGATGATTTCGATGCCTTTCAAATATGAACTTTGTAATCTGAATATCTTGTATGGCCACGCCTGTAAGATCGGCAATCGTAAATTGGTTATCACTACTTCTGCGCAATTCTCTCCTGGCGATCGCGTCTCCCAGTGCAATAATTTTTGTTGGCTCGATAAGTTTACTCCTCACAGCAAAACCACATTCTCCATGATCGATGCATTGATCAACGCTGTCTGCGACCAGAACATCTGCTCTGGCAATGAGCGCCGGGTCTATTTCCTGTTTTCCGTCTGCATCGGCACCCATGGCAGTAATGTGTGTGCCCGGGAGGATGTCCCCTGACTTCAATAACACAGACTTCGATGCGGTGGTAGTCACAATCAAATTACATCGCTGTGTCAGATATGTTATGTCTGTGGTGGAAGCAATAGCAAACTCTTTCAAGGAAGCATCTTTCTTAAACAGTTCCAATTTATCGACGTTGCGGCCCCAAACAATAACATCACGGCATTTTGTGATTGTCCTAAGGTATTGCAATTGAAGCCTTGCCTGCAGGCCGGTACCGACTATCCCAATGCATGTTATGTGTGATGGGGCCATGTATTTTGCAACAACAGCTCCTGCAACAGCCGTCCTGATATCAGTAAGATATCCTTCATCCAGCAAAATCGAAAGTGTTTCCCCCGTCTTCTGACTGAAGAGCAACATCATCCCGTTGCTTGAGCTTAATCCCATCGCTGGATTGTCGTAAAATCCCGACGCAATCTTGATCACATAGTAATCGTCATTTTTTATGTAACCGTATTTTATGTGGACATCCCCCGGAGGCTGCTCAATGGCAAGATATCCTACCGGCGGTACGACGACCTTCTCCTCCGCGTAAAGTACGAACCCCTCCTCAATAACTTGGATCAATAGTTCATCAGAATTATTGCGAATAATTTCTTTTATTTCAGGAAGGTTGATGATTTCAATCATGTCAGTTGCAAATCAACTTCTTAAGAACGGCTTCACTCACATTGCCACCACAAATCAGGACAACGACTTTTTTTCTCTGGTACTTCTCTTTGTTCTTTAAAAGTGCCGCCAGTGCCACACCTGCCGAACCTTCAATGACCTGATGATGGTGTTTGAGCACCAGCCGCATTGATTCTGCAATTTCATCTTCTGTGACCAGCACATAGTCATCTACACATTGCTGACAGATTTCAAAAGTAATGGATCCGGACTCTATCCCTCCCGCCGTAGCATCTGAAAGTGTAGGCTTCTCAGGTACTTCAATAATCTTCCCCGCTTTAATGCATTCATACATCACCGGGGCATTTTCCGGCAGACATCCTATCACTTCAATCTTTGGATTCACAGCTTTCAGATAGGCAGCAATTCCTGCAATCAATCCACCACCCCCAACTGAAATAAAAACACTGTCCATCTCCGGCAACTGTCGCAATAACTCAACGCCGATGCTTCCCTGACCCGCCATCACTTCCACATCATTGTAAGGCGATACATATATCTGATGGGTTGTCTCAGAAACTTTCCTGACGTAGCGCTCCGTCTCTTCACAATTGTCTCCATAAAATTCAACCGCGACTCCGCGCATTTCTATTGCTTCCACTTTAGCCGCAGATGCACCGTGTGGTAAGTATATCTTTCCTTGCTTTTTGGCAACGGCCAAAGCATTGGCGACCCCAAGGCCATGATTGCCCGTGGAAGCCGTGACAATTTTTGCTGTCGAATTTTTAAGCGACAGTATCTTATTCAAAGCCCCTCTCGCCTTGAAAGATCCGGTAACTTGCAGGTTTTCCAACTTCAGGTACACCTCACATCCAGATATCTTATTTAAAGAATAAGAATATTCTATGGGCGTTTCCAGAATAAAGGGACGTATTCTTTTTTCTGCCTCCACTATTTGTTGACGTAAATCCATATTTGGGCTTATCTTCTTTTGCTTCGACTCTTCACTTCCTATTTGGCATACATATAATCGGTAGTAAGGTTCAGCAACGCTTTTACTCCTGTCACAAACGCCCTTTCATCAATCATAAAGTCGGCCGTATGGTGTACAGGTGCTTTTGCCAACTTCATATCGGCGGGATAAGCACCCAGAAAAAAGAATAAACCCGGGACCTTTTCCTGGTAAAAAGAAAAATCCTCCGCCATGGTGACCGGTGAAACAATTTTTACCTGATCTCCTCCAGCGGCACGCTGAAGTGCTGGGATCATTCGTGAGGTGAGAACAGGGTCATTATAGGTCACCGGACAAACAGTTATGATATCTACTGCGGCGGTCGCCCCGGCACTTTCTGCAATTTTAAGTGTGGTTAGTCTTATCTTATCATGTAGCTGCTTTCGTATGGCCGGATCGAACGAACGAATCGTTCCTTCCATATATACTTCTTCCGGGATTATGTTTCTCCGAATACCGCCATGTATACTTCCAATGGTGACGACCGCCGGGGATTTTGTGATTTCAATTTGCCTGCTTACTATCGTTTGAAGGCCAAGAATGATCTGGCTTGTGATGGCAATTGGGTCCACGCTGTCCCAAGGAGTTGCACCATGGGCCCCT
>JAYVRH010000376.1:0-1749 GCA_043776495.1 Cyclobacteriaceae bacterium | reverse complement strand
CATTTCCCGCAGATTTTCGCAAATTGAATGCACCGCAGATGGACGCAGATTAATCACATTGGAAAAGATCTGCGCAAATCCGCGCGGGCTCAATCAGCGCAAATCGGCGGGAAATTAATTATTACTCACCACCATCAATCTGCCGCTTTCAACAAACTGCGACCCACTGACGGAGGCAGTAAACCGGAAAAGATAAATTCCCGATGAAAGTGGATTGCCGTTGGCATCGGTCGCGTCCATCACAATTTCATTTGTGCCAACATGCAATGCCCCAAACGACTCGTTTCCAAAACTTCTAATTACCCTGCCGGTTGATCCAAAAATGTTTAATTGAAAATCTTCAGGCAAAGTGGGGCCGGGTAGAAATATTTTAAAATAAAACTTGTCCGAGGATGGATTGGGGTAAACAGACAATACAGTAAATTCGGTTCGATCGTTCACAACGAAAGTAACTTCATAAGGCTCAGCTCCGCTTCGGTTTCCACTTCCATCCACCGCCTCTACCTTGAGCGCATAGTCTCCTGTTTGTAATTGCTGCGGATGAAATACAACCTGAAAATCGGTTGTGGCCGTGGCAGGTGTCCATATTACATCCTTTTGGGAAAAACTGATTCTCTTATATGAGCATTGTTCAGCAGTACATGGATAGCGCAAGTAGAGATTCACTCCAGTGGTATCCGATTTCAGAAAGAAAGGATTATGGTCAATTACTTTTGCAACGATCATTGGTGCGGATGACACCGCATCCCCATTGGTCACATATCTTCCGTCCAGCGTTACGTCCAGGACCGGTGCGGTACGATCGGCCTGCACCTGCAAATGATTATACAACGCCAGTACATTATTGTCGTAATAGGGCTCAGCGAGTATTCTCGGATTAACCAAAACTGTAACGTCATTGTCTCCTGCCTTACCCTTTGTATTGACGTTTACAAAGAATTTTGTCGTGTCCCTGGGTGCCGGAGGACTTATTCTGAATGTTTTTCGTTCCGTTGATTTTTTCTGATTGGAGAAAATATCAACCTGTACCAACAGGGAATCCGAGAATTTCCGTGCCGAAATATTAGTAAACCCGTAACGGGCTTTCCACGCTTGTCCTTCTTCCCTTCTCTCCACCCCTTGGGTTCCTGAATACGTGAGCATACCTTCCGGTAACGGCTCGTAGGTAACTAGCCACTTCCGGAGTTGCACCGAGGTAAGGTCAGTTTCATCCCTGGCCTTCAACTTAAGTTTTAAGTATGGATACTTCGAAGCGTTAATTTGCGAGAGGTCCTTTGTATTCTTTAAGTTACTTTCCAATAATGTTTCAGTGCCGGTTAGATCAATTCCAGTTATGTCCACACCATATTCATCATTGTTGGAAGCCTCAGAAATTTTTGTGGTGAGTCGCGACCAGCTTTGAGCAGGACCCAAAATGACCGAAGTGAGCGTACCTTGCGAATAGCGACCTGTGATTGTTTTACTCACCGAAACCTGTTGCGCATTGGCTGGAATTTGGGTGGGCCTGATGACCTTAGCACTTCCAGGTATGGAGCCCTTTTTTCCAAATATCACAAAAGGTTCGCCTGCAGTGACACCATTCAGTTGGCTGGTACCTATTCCTAATTCTGCAAGCCGTTGTTTTACACCCGTGGACCACAAGGCGTAACCTGCATCGCCAATAGAAAAAATGACCACCGAATCGTTGCTTTTTACATTCTTCACCCATTGCGATAAGTCGTCTCCGTTGCCAGTTTCCAACTCAGAAGG
>JAYVRH010000375.1:0-5577 GCA_043776495.1 Cyclobacteriaceae bacterium | reverse complement strand
TGGACGCAGTTTTTCCGGCAATTCCATATTGCTTAGATTTGCTCGGTGGGCCCTATCTGGAATGCAATGAAAAGATCATTAAGGCATTCCGTCCAAAGGCTCAATAATTAGTTCATATGGCAAAAATCAAGTACTACTACGATAAGGAATCCTGCAAGTACATCCGTGTGAAAACCACTACCGGAGATGTTATTCTCAATACAGTAGGAATATTCTCTTTGACGATGGCGATGGCGGTAGGCCTTCTCATGCTGTACAGCAATTATTTCGAATCACCCAAAGAAGTAATCCTCAAAAATGAGGTAAAGGAGATGGAGTTCTATTTTGAGGAACTTCAAAAGAAAGTGACGGACCTGGATAAAATATTGGTCAACATGGCCTATCGTGATGACAACATCTATCGGGTTGTATTGGGATCAGAACCTATTGATAAATCGATTCGGGAGGCAGGGGTTGGTGGTGTGGACCGGTATGAAGACATCAAGAGCAAGGAAATTATTCATGAAGACATCATTGTTAAACTCAATGAATCTATTGACCAACTTCGCAGAAAAGTATATATCGAATCCAAATCCCACGATGAAATCATAGGGCTGGCTGACAACAAAGAGAAATTATTTGCTGCCATACCGGCCATTCAACCCATCCCTAAAAAAGCGACCGTTGTCCTTGCGTCGGGCTTTGGAATCCGCATCCATCCAATTTATAAAGTGCGCAAAATGCATTCCGGTATTGATTTCGCAGCTCCCATTGGTACACCCATTTATGCTGCGGCTGACGGCGTGATCGATAACATTGAAGTCAGCTTCACGGGGTACGGTAAAAAGGTTGAAATTGACCACGGCTTTGGCTACCGTACAAGATATGCTCACATGCACGGCTTTGCCGTCAGAAATGGGCAGCGGGTAAAGCGTGGCGAATTAATTGGATTTGTAGGAGACACAGGACTCTCTACTGCACCTCACCTTCACTATGAAGTTTTTATCAACGGGGCCCAGGTAAACCCAATCCATTACTTCTTCAACGACCTCAATCCAGCCGAGTACGCGAAAATTATCGAGCTCGCATCGATTGAGAACCAGAGCCTTGGAATGTAATATTTTTCGGAGATTGACCTGGAACCAAACCTCAGGTCAGTCATTTTGCTCTTGTTCAAGAATTCTCCAGCCTTATCATTCCATGCCCGGCCATTGCTTTGGCTGTAACTATTATTGTTGGCAATAGAATCATAACTTAGCAGGCGGAACGAATTATGAGAATTGGCCTTTTATTCATCTTAGTCCTGACCGCTTGTATTACGGCCTATTCCCAAGGCTGCAGCGACGCCGGTTTCTGCACGATGGGCGCGATGAAGCCAGATCAACCTTATAATAAGAAAATCGAATTCAAACTCAGGACCATGGAACTGAGTTTCTATCGGGGGACCACCACCCTCACGCCCATCGTCTATGTGGCCACCGCCGACATGAATTTCAGTCTAAACAGAAAGACCTTCTTTCAACTGAAACTACCTTTCCAGCATGTGGAGGGAAGACTCGATAAAACCTCTTCGATGAGTGATATCTCCCTTTGCCTCACACGCAACATCTTCTCTTCGGATAAATTTGACCTTAACTTGTCATTGGGTGGAAAAATTCCTTCTAATAATTCTGATATTTCCACAGCTGAAGGAAATTCGCTGCCAATGTATTATCAAACAAGTCTGGGTACATACGACCTTATTGCTGGGATTTCCTTGATCAACCAAAAGTGGCTTCTGGCGACTGGAATTCAAGTACCCCTGAATAGTAACAAAAATCAATTTGACTGGCACCGTTGGCAAACCACCGATCTGGATGAGCAAGCTTATGTGAAAGAATATGCTAATTCCACAGAATTGCGACGTGGTGTGGATGTGATGTTACGCTTGGAGCGAAACTTTCGCCTATCCAGAGTGAATTTCTCTGTTGGACTCTTGCCCATCTACAGGATCACGAGCGATGCGATTACGGATTTTAAAGGAAACAGAACTTCACAAAATGCAGCAGGTGATGTAGCACACGGACTTGCTTTAACCGCCATCGCTACGGGAGGCTACAATTTCAATGTTCGATCCGGCATACGCCTCCTGGTAGGACATAAACTGCAGCAAAGGAAATTCAGTCCGGATGGACTTACACGTGAATTGGTTGCCTCATTCACATACATCTACCGATTTTAGAAAATGAGGAAGCACTTTGTACTTCTTCTGTTTTTGACGCCTCCCTTTCTTTCTTTGGGCCAGGGAAACAACATTCTAGATGCCGTTGATTCGCTCATTGCCCTCGCACATTATGAAGATGCAAAAAAATTGGCCCAATCCTCTATACAGTATAACGATCCAAAAACAAGCGCGTTGCTGGCAAATCGGTCTGCCGAAATATCGATTCTTCAAGGAAAGCTGGATGAAGCCGAGACGGAATTAAAAAACATTAATTCCGATAACAATATGTTCCTCGAGGCCATTACCAAAACCAACTTTGGATTCTTATATCTTAATAAAGCCAGAAATGACTTGGCTTTGGAGAACCTGCAACAGGCTTTGAATCTGTTTCAAACATCCGGAAGCATGAACTCTGAAGAGTCTGCAAAGTGCCTCGCCAACTTAAGCTTGCTCTACCTCAGTACGGGAAAACTCAATCAAGCAGAAGAAAACGGATTGATTGCATTGCAAATCCGACAAAAATTAAAGGGTGAGAAAAGCGAGGAGGTCGCAGCCTCCTACAACGACCTCGGATTGGTTTATGGCCAGACTGATCCAGACAAAGCGTTGGAATATTACGAAAAGGCAATGTCGGCCTATGAAAAGATTCACGGAAAAGAGCATCCCAAAATAGCTATTTCCAACACCAACATCGGCATGATGTACCTTGGATTAAAACTGTATGGCGACGCTATAAATAACTTTGAAAATGCCCAATCAATCTGGAAGAAGATTTACCCAGACGGCCATCCGAACCAGGCGTTGGCTCTTGTTAAACTTGGATCTACTTACAAAGCTATGGGTGACAAGAAAGCATCCCTCGCCTATTTCGAAAAAGCATTGGCCATTTACAAGAAGTCATATGGTGAAAAACACCATGACATCTCCAATGTCTTGAATCAGATCGGAGTTATTAATTTCGAGGACAATTTGTTCGATGAGGCATTGCAAAATTTCCAGGACGCCCTTTGCGCCAATGCGCCCTCTTTTAATCAAAAAAACATTACAAAAAATCCTAAAGCCACAGAATACTACAACGGAAAAGTCTTGCTGTATTCTTTGCGGCTAAAAGCGGAGACCCTGGAGGCAAAGCATTTCGGCAAGACCTTGAAATTGAATGAACTCAAATTGGCATTGTCTTGCCTCCATGTCTGTGACACCTTGATTGACGACATCCGCTATCACAGCACAGACGAAAACGATAAAATCGAATTGGGCAGTTCGGCCAATGAAGTCTACGAAGATGGCGTTCGAATCGCACATGCCATCAGCGAAATGACGCTTGATTTCAGGCTATACCGCCAGGTGGCTTTTTACTTTGCGGAAAAAAGTAAATCTGCCGTATTGCAGGCGTCTATTGCCGATGCAGAAGCGAAATCATTCGCTGGCATCCCCGCCGACAGACTGGATGAAGAGAAAAACATCAAGGCCACGATCGCACTTTTATCTCAAAAGCTCTCCCAAAAGCCAGGTGCGGAAGAAGAGAAAATACTACGGGAAAATCTCTTCACCTCCAATGGGCAATATCAAAAGTTTATTCAACAGATGGAGAAAAGCTATCCTGATTACTTCAATCTGAAATTCAACCAGGTTAATCCATCCATTCCTGAACTTCAAAAGATTCTTGATCACAAGACCGTGCTCGTTTGTTATTTTATCGCAGAAAGAGGTCAGCGTTTATATTCATTTGTTATTACCCATTCAAGATTCCGTGTCTACAGCTCAACCCTTCCCGGCGATTTCGACAAGATGATCAAGGGCTTTAACAATAGTCTGTACTACTCGGTACTCGAGACTTATCGCGAATCATCCAAAGTACTTTCCACAATATTGCTCCGTGGTGTACCCTCATCGGCAAAAGACCTGGTGATCATACCCGGTGGGCGATTGAGTACGATGCCCTTTGAAGCACTGCCTTCGAAGACCCTTCATATTGACGAAGACTTTTCAAATGCACCCTATCTGGTAAATAAATTTGGCATCAGTTATGAATTTTCTGCCGGACTTGTCTTGCAAAAATCAAGACCAGAAAAAAAAATCCAGAAGCAAGCCATCTTTCTCTGTGCACCCATATCCTTTCCTGAAAAAGACAATCTGATTGAATTGCCTGCAACAGCCCAGGAAGTAGACAACATCTCACAATTATTTTCTTCCAACGCCTTCGTTGTTAAGGGGAGTGATGCCAACGAAACGATGATCAAGTCAGGCAAGCTTACAGACTTTCGTTATCTGCACTTTGCTACTCACGGAATAGTAGATGAGAGATCTCCAGAGTTGTCCAGAATTTTTTTACAATCCTCTGCCGCCGAAGATGGCAATGTGTTTTCCGGCGAAATATTTAATCTCAAACTCAATGCTGACCTCGCCGTCTTATCAGCCTGTCAGACAGGACTTGGAAAGTTCTCAAAAGGAGAAGGAGTCATCGGTCTTTCGCGGGCGCTGGTTTATGCTGGCGCAAAGAACATCATGGTTTCATATTGGAGCGTTGCCGATGAATCTACTTCCGAACTAATGACTGATTTTTATAGGCAACTGCTGAAGCAACCTGAGGCCAATTACAAAGAGGCCCTACAGCAAGCCAAGATTAAGATGATTCAAGGTAGAAAGTATAATGCACCTTACTACTGGGCTCCATTCGTTCTGATCGGGTTTTAGAAGATTGTAAGATTGAAACATTGGGAACACTAATCTTCCAATCTTGTAATATTTCAATCAATTCTTGAAGAAGGGTTTTCCCGGCCCCTACAGTAGTGGGTGGTTTTGGCCACTCCTACTGTCCGGGTCAGGTACACAGATGTGAACGCTATGGCAAAATAGTTACTCACCGTGTATTAGAGAACTTCAAAGTAGGCGGTTAGCTTTCAAATTTCCTAAGAATATTAAAAAACTTTGTTTTGATGCAAAAAATGGCCTTTTTAGGGGTTAATTCAATGATCGAGGATAATTACAAGCAGCGAGGCCTGCGTGGGAAATTGGTGAGGAAATTGCGCCAAAAAGGCATCCGTGAGGAACGGCTTTTGGCGGCCATTGGGAATGTGCCAAGGCACGCATTTTTTGACGATGCACTCCTCGGTCACGCCTATCAGGATAAGGCCTTTCCCATAGGCGAAGGCCAGACCATCTCACAACCATATACGGTGGCTTTCCAAACGGAAAAACTGGAAATAAAGCCAGGCGACAAGGTACTCGAAATCGGTACTGGTTCTGGTTACCAGGCGTGCATCCTGTTGGAAATGGGGGCCAAAGTTTACACAATTGAGTACAACCGGAAGCTGTATGAAAAGACCCGGGATTTCCTGCCGGAATTAGGCTATCACCCATTCTTCTTCTTTGGAGACGGATCGAAAGGATTATCT
>JAYVRH010000374.1:0-1750 GCA_043776495.1 Cyclobacteriaceae bacterium | reverse complement strand
GTCGGAAACAATTTTCTTTACACAGTTTAGCCCCGTGATGGGCAGGGTACATTTCTTCAGGAGCTTAGAGGCGCCATCCTTGCTGCAATGTTGCATGGCTACAATGATGTTCTTAGCGGAAGCAACGAGGTCCATAGCGCCACCCATGCCTTTCACCATTTTCCCGGGTACTTTCCAATTGGCAATATCTCCGTATTCCGAAACTTCCATGGCACCAAGTATGGTTAGGTCCACCTTACCGCTTCGGATCATCGCGAAGCTCTCTGCGGAGCTAAACAACGCTGATCCCGGCATCATGGTGATGGTTTGTTTTCCAGCGTTGATCAAATCAGCATCGACATTTTCGTCAGTAGGGAAGGGGCCAATGCCAAGCAGTCCGTTTTCGGATTGCAAGACTACATTTATGTTTTTAGGAATGTAATTGGCCACCAGTGTAGGAATACCAATCCCCAGATTGATGTACATCCCATCTTTTACTTCCTGGGCTATGCGTTTGGCGATTCCTACTTTATCGAGCATTGATTTCTATTCTTGTACATGCAAAACTATCGAAAATGTTCCCACACAAACTATGAAAAGCTTATGAACTTGAATGAACCTCTGGAAATAGTGCGATACTTCTAAATATGAAAAAGTAAGATTAATCAATCAACGGATTCAATTCGCTGGCAGCGTACTCGCCGGCAGGGATGTTCATCAACCATGCGGCATGATCTGCTTTCCGGTTCTCATGATCGGGTTCAAGTACTCTTGTTTTATCAGCAAAATAGATAATGGTCATGACCTCGCGCATTGTTCCTGACTGATTCGCAGGAGCGTTGTGGAGCGTCCAGCCCGAATGAAATGTGGCATCTCCAGCTTTTGCTTCGTTGGCCCCTTCAACTTTGAAATTATTTTCTTTTACAAATCCGTTAAAGAATTGTTCTGATGCATCGGAGATTTCTTTAGCGGTTACATATCCCAATTTATGTGTCTTGGAGGCGAAATGCATAATGCCCATATCCTGTGTAAGGTCTATTAAGGGCATCCACATAGTAATGGTATTGTTGGTGTCCAAGGGCCAGTAAAACTGATCCTGATGCCATGGAGTTGGTCCGCCTCCCGGCTCTTTAAATAATGCCTGGTCATGGTAAATGCGAACTTTCTCAACCCCCATGAGTTTTGCAGCGACGCGGCCAAACCGCCTGGACAGCACAAAGGATTTAAGGACCTCATTCTGGCGCCAAAGATTGAAGATCTGCAGGAAAGCTTTTCCGTAGGTGTCACGATCCTCCAATTTTCGCCTTTCGGTATTTAATTTCTTAACGGCATCTAATATCGCTTCCCGGTAAAACGATATCTCTTCTGGGCCTGTCAGTCCTTTAAGGAAAATATGGCCGTTGGCTTTGTAAGCTTCGATCTGACTTTCAGATAAGGCGTAATCCGAAGACAACTCAGGTGGATTCATCGCATAATTTGTTTAATGTTTGATATAGGATTCACATGGCATATTCTACAGTCTGCAACGCAATTCGGAAATCATTTCAATGCTGAAAATCTTTTGATCATTCCTAAAGCAACTTCTCAAATTACTATCAATTCAATGTACTCTATTTTTGAATTGCTACCGTCCTTTGTTCGATTCTTTTTTCATAATTGCTTCCCTGGAAAATCCGTTGAACATAAATTCCTGGAGTGTGAACCATGCCGGGGTCAAGCTCGCCAATGGGTACAAGTTCTTCTACCTCGGCGATCGTTATGGTCCCCGCGG
>JAYVRH010000373.1:0-1756 GCA_043776495.1 Cyclobacteriaceae bacterium | reverse complement strand
TTTGCAATTTCTTCAAACGCCGGAGCATCCTTGACCATTTCAGTGGTGATACCCGTGAGCCCCGTGATGAAATAAGGCACCCGCCGTCCGGGGTTGATGAGTGTTCGAAAACGATCTGTGATCTGGAGGCCATCATGATGATAGATGGCAATCTCCGTCATACGATGGTCCGCCGCATATCCCCCTGTGGTCTCTATATCAACAATGGCGTACATGTTTCGAAGTTAGCGACAAGGATGCTTCTTAAAAAATCCACACCATCGCAGAGTCTAGCGTTTCTGGGTAGACTCTAAGGAGAAGGTGTTCCCGAAAACGGCCGAGTCTGAGGAGAAGGCTGTATCTTCATTAAAATTTATGTCATGAATATCCTTGTTCGGCTACTTCTCTCTGGCGTGGCGGTCATGCTTACCGCTTATCTCCTTCCTGGTGCTCATGTGCAGGACTACTGGGCAGCCCTGTTGGTTGCGGTGCTGATCTCAATATCCAACGTAATCGTAAAACCCATTCTGATCATCTTCACGATACCGATCACCATCCTCACGCTCGGGCTATTTCTACTGGTGATCAATGCAGTCATCATCCTGATGGTGGATTATTTTGTGGATGGGTTTTATGTGGATGGATTCTGGTGGGCCCTTGCTTTCAGTTTGATTCTCTCGGTGTTCAACAGCTTGTTTGGGGATTTGACGAAGGAGAAAGAGCGGTCTTGAATTATTTATGATTTCATTCACCACAGGGGCGCAACGTGAATGCTCCCGGCACAGTGCGATTGCTCCCCGTTCAAACCATCCATCACATCTCTCTTTTCTTCAAGGTGATTTTCGATAATTTCACAGACGATATTATTTGCCTTCTATGAAAAAAGTTGTTTTACTCTGCCTTATTGGGTTCGGTTCTCATGCACAACAACTGGCCACCCTCACAGTTGAGAAGATCATGCGAGACCCAAAATGGATCGGCGTTGCTCCCACCAATATATTTTGGTCTGCAGACAGCAAGCAGCTTTACTTTAATTGGAACCCCGATAAGAATCGAGGTGATTCCTTGTATACCATCTCTCCTATCAGTCGGACACCGCAAAAGGTAAGTCCGGAGGTAAGGAGAAATCTTCCCGCTCTTAGTGGTGCCTATAACAGAGCTCACAACAAAAAACTATACGAGAAAAATGGTGACATCTTCCTTCTTGATATTGTCCTTGGCAAAACTACCCAGATCACCTATACCAGCGAACGCGAATTCAATGCTGCATTTTCATCTGACGAAAGAAAAGTTCTATTTACTGCAGGGTTTAACTTATACAGTTGGGAACTTCTCCATGGCACTTTTACTCAGCTTACCGATTTCCGGAGAGGCGCCAAAAAACCCGATGTCAAACTGAGTGACCAGGAGAAATCGCTGAAGGCTGACCAGCTTGCCTACTTTCAAGTACTCCGGGAACGCAACATCAATAAAAAGGCAAGTGAAAAAATGCAGAAATCCGACAGGCCTCACCGGCCAAAGGAAATCTACATTGAAGAGAAGAACATCGATCAGCTTCAACTAAGTCCTGACGGAAATTCGATCACTTTTCGCCTTACAAAAATGGCAAGCTCAAAGAATACCATTGTTCCCAGCTATGTCACCGAGTCGGGCTTTACGGAAGATATTCCATCGCGAACGAAAGTCGGCAACGCTCAAAATACTTTCGAGCTATTCGTTTATCGTCTCGATCAAGACACCGTACTCGCCGTGAAAACCAATGACATTCCCGGCATTT
>JAYVRH010000372.1:0-1757 GCA_043776495.1 Cyclobacteriaceae bacterium | reverse complement strand
CACAGCCTGTATTTATTTGATCCGGAAGTTTTTTAGGCTCTCCCCACTTTCCATCCGGTAGTTTGTTAGACACATAAATCTCAAAGCAATTTTCTTTGCTTTTTTTGTCCACCCTTACGATGCCATTGTCATAGGTGATACGAATAAAATAAAGTGAATTCCCATCGGCTGAAATGGAAGGGAAGCCCTCATAATCATCTGTGTTGATTGGGGCACCGATACTTTTGGGTTCGCTCCATTGCGTGGCGCTGAGCCTTTCGGAATAGAATATATCCTCACTCGTTGTCACCCCTTCAATGAAAGCAGTAAAAAAAATAATATTGCCATCATATCCTAAACTAGGTCCTGCAAGGAAACTGCACTTTTCATTTATTGCTGTGAGGGGCACCAATTCGCCCCAGCTGCCATCTGCGTTTCGGGTCGATGCAAACAATTCCCATCGCTCTTCAATTTTGGTTGAATTCTTGTTGCTTTCAATAATCATTGTATGGCCGTCTGCACTAATGGTAGGGGCAAACTCCGTGAATTTGTCGGTGCTAATCCCTTCTACACGCTTTGGCTCCACTCCGACTGGCTGTGCCTGAAGGAATGGTGATATAAGCCCCATTAAAAAACAGACTGCAATTGCGCTTTTTCCCATGATCATAAGGCTAAAATAATCTTTATCGTCCAATGAGTACAAAGGCCCCCCAATAAAATGGGTCTTTATACTTGTTTTTCAATTCAATTTGGGCCTGCCTGAATGCGGTGACTTTATCTTTGGTGAGTAATAATTGATTGTAGAATCCAATCATCAGTTCCTGAGTGGCCTCATCATTGACCTTCCAAAGGCTCATAATCAGATTTTTTGTTCCGGACACAAGGAAAGCGCGCTGGAGCCCATACACCCCTTCGCCGTTTCTGATATTGCCGGATCCAGTTTCGCACGCCGAAAGCACGACCAGGTTTGTGTGATCAAGATTTAGGTTCATTACCTCCAGCGCCGTAAGAATTCCATCTTCTTCTGACCCGGATTCTTCAAATGCGTTGGCGATGTTCTTCTCAACACCAGCCAATAGCAGCCCAGACCGGGTTAATGGATTGTCAGCTGCCAGAGAGATGTTCTTCGAGTAAATGATTGGGGTATCTTCAGTTTTCTCTGGAATGAAGAAACCATGGGTGGCGATATGAAGAATGTCCGGGCTCTGTATGCTTTTGATTTTTTCTTCGGAGGCATCTTTAAACATGTAAGCGCTCACATTCCACTGATTTTTTTTAAGTAGTTGTTCTATGCCCATGACTTCCTCGCGTGTGCCCGGAAGGTCGGCTACTCCGCTCTTCACAATTTCTGACAAGGTAGATTGTCGGTTAGGCACGCCTATATTTTTTGGAATAGCAGTACGGCCTGAACGAAAATCGGGGTACCCGAATAATATTGCCGACGGAGTTTGAGAAAATTTCCCCGGGTTAGCAACCAGTTCCCGGAGATTGCTTAATAATCGAATGGTCAGTCGGCTAATGAGAAAGTCGTTTGCTTGCTTGTCATAAAGGGTAAGCAGGTTAACCTTGTTATAAACGCCATCTGCAGAGAGGTATACGGCTGTTACACCTTTCAGAATTGGTTCGAGCGGTCGCCAGTACAAATCATAGGATCGGTTATTGTCCATCACGAACCGAATGGTATTGCTATAAAAGCTAAACTCGCGCCCTTCCATTTCTCTGCCACGCGGAAAGATCATCATCGAGGGGGCTGTTTGGTCAGGCCGAAGCACCAGGGC
>JAYVRH010000371.1:0-1758 GCA_043776495.1 Cyclobacteriaceae bacterium | reverse complement strand
TGATGCCTTCTTCTTCTTCAGCACGCTTGGCTGCTTTGAATGCCGCGAGCTCGTCTTGTTCGAGTTCTACCACGGCGGTTTTTACGTCTACATCTGCCTCAGCACCTTTGATTGCCAGGGGCTTTTTGTCTGCCGGATCCGACTTTGTGACTTTTGAATCGCCACCTCTTTGTCCTTTTGCCATACTGTAAATGCCCTTTCTTACATGTTGCAGGCGGGCAAGGACTGCTAACAATTTAGTTGTTCACGCCTTGAAACCAATCAAAACGGCCCCTACGTCGCAGGGGGCCGCAAATATAATTAGATTTTTGGGAAAAAGTACCTGTTCGGCACGTGTTCAAAGGTGGTGTCTTCGCGGCCCCGTCTCGGGTTGCCGCGAGCTTTGAATTTAACTTTGAAATGAAAAGTCAATTGTCAAAATGATTTGAGAACGACGTGATAATTAGCACAATGAATTTCCAGTGTGGATCGCGGTATTTTTGATGAGACATCAAAAAACCGCGAAGACCAAGACTCTCAAGACTTAGTGCTGGAGATCCTCCACCTTCAGTGTACCCACCGCGTAGTCGATCAGGATTTTCTGAAATACCAGTGTGAATTCGGCCTGTGCTTTGTCGGTCTGCGCTTGCACCAGCACGCGGTTGGCGTTGGTGAAGTCCACGAAGTTGGTGACTCCAAGATCATAGCGTTCGGTCTCCAGTTGAAAGGCGAGCTCGGCAGCCTTAACTTGATCGGTCGTCACAGCATACGCTTTCCTGGCACCTTCATAATTTCTTACGGAGCGCTGTACATCATTCTTGATCTGGTACTCCAGGTTCTTTTTGTTCAACTGGCTATTTTCATACAACACTTGTTGCTGCATGCGTTGAGTCCTGTTCTGCAGGCCGCTGAACACAGGAATGTTCAATTGAAATCCGTATTGCTTGTAGACATTGTTTCTTGTGAATTGATCCGAGAACTTAGGCTGAGTAGGGACCCAGACTCCGGATGAATTTTGAATGGAGTCAGGTTGGTTGTGCTGATAGTTGTAAGCAGATCCATAGTTCCCAAACGCATACAACTGAGGCATCATATTACCCCCGGCTGCTTTCATCGCAAACTTCTGCGCGGACTCAAGTTTGTCTGCCCTCAGGTAATCCCCACGATATTGCTTTGCCTTTTCGGAGAGCTCCTGGATGTTTAAGTCGTTGCTATTGCCAACCTGGTTGATGTCCCAATTGGGCTTCTCTACTTCAAACTGTTCAAAGGGGTCGATCAAAAGGGTTTGAACTAACAGTGTCTTATCGTTATTCAAAAGTATTTCAGCCTGCACGTGTCTCAGTTCAGCCGCCTTGGTGAGGGCATCCTGATTGTATTCGTCCACAGGCGATCTGGCGCCCAAAGCCACCTGCTCCTTTACCTGCGTCAACTGCTTGTTCAGTGCTTCAAAATTTTCTTTGGCAATCTTTAACAACTCCACGTCCAGCATCACGCGCAAATATTGATTCGCCACCGTATTGATAAGATCCTGACCGGTGCGATTCACAAAGTAGGCCTGGGCATCCAGTGCATTGGCAAACTGCTTGATCTGGTTCATCCTGTTAAAGCCACTGAAAACATTGATGTTGGCATTGATGGCGCCCGTGACGTTATCCCTAATACCATTGACAACCGTTCCGGTGTTGTTGTTGAATGAATTCCCATCGAACCGCGCTGCTTGACCAAAGAGACCCACGTTGGGTCCTAATCCCGCAAGGCTTTGAGTTCGCTGCGCCTGGC
>JAYVRH010000370.1:0-1759 GCA_043776495.1 Cyclobacteriaceae bacterium | reverse complement strand
ATTCATAACGAGCTGTATGCGTGACTTTTGCTTTCCGCCCCTTTGTGGCTTTTGTGTGATGGGGGGAATGGTAAACTTTTTGCTTTCCTGTTTCCCTTGAATTGGGGACGATGGATTGGCCATAGGTTAAACTGAATGACAACAGAAAAGCCAGTAGACTTAATAATCTTAGCATTTGCATAGCCAAGACATAACGCCTCATGGAGTAGTTTAGTATAAGAAGAGTTTAGTTGCCGGATAGGGCCAGGACGTTAACGTAAGTTAGCAATCCATTAGCTCGATTTCATTTGTAGCATGGACTGCTGTCTGCGAAAGATCCATGGAGGTATTGGGTTTTCCTCCTTCCAAAGTCCCTTTCCCATTGAACGGGCTTGGTCCTTCAACGACTCTAGCTCAATGATAGGCTCTTTTTCAGAAGTCCAGGCTAATCCCTCTTTAATCAATTCATGGCGTGGATCGGAAGCACCATCAACGAGAACTTCTCCCAATCGCGTTCCCAGTCTGTCTTTACCTTGAATCAGTATTGTTACTGATTTCATATATAATAACTTTGACAACAATCTTTTCGCCTGTTCTGAGTAATTCTGACCTGGCTCCGGGCTGTCGATTCCGTGCAAAAGCACTTTATATTTCTCATGATCGCCACATGAAATTTCAATCGTGTTTCCATCAATGACATTCGTTATGATCCCCTTGATCTCTTCTCCGGCATGAGCAACGAATGAGGCACAACACAAAATATAGAGTACTATTTTCAATTTCATCTTCAAGTGTTTTCAATTACGAATGTCCGATCTGTTTCTTATTTGTATCCGATCATCTTGACATCAAGCCATCACATGTATGATTTTTCCCATGATTGAATAATAATTAGGAAGGATATATGTGAAAGTCAAAACCAGCCCTTGGCCCTTATTTAAAGGTCATTTGGCGAGGTTCAATCCCGGCATATTGAAATTCGATTATATCCAGAATCCAAGGAGGAACCTTATCGCAAAGTAGCCGCAGAGGAGCAGCAATAACAGACCAAAAATTCTGGCGCGCTGGAGATAATGCTTGACTGAGGGCATTTTCATGATTGGGTCGATTTACGATGTTAATAACCCATTGAGTCAAAATTGGCGTTGAAATCCTTCGGGAAACCTATAAAGTGTAATTGCGGGCTACGAATGAACTTAAGGTCAACTCGAAGATGGGTTACCTTTTTTGTTAATGGCTAAAAAAGGAATCAAGCCTATAACCAACAAATTCCCTGAGTAGGGATGGGTGGTTTTCACGAAGGCTTTGTAGGTACTGTTCCAAGGATCTGCATGGTCTTAAGCGAAGGACTTTCCTTGCCTCCTCGTGGCTCAATGGTAACGGCGAAAGCCATGGCACCGTTTATGTTTTTCATTTTAAGAAGTCCCGTAAAATTCAAATCAAATACCCCCGCATCTACTGGCTTGCCATTGACAATTGCCCATAATTGAAATTGATTTTCCCTCGAAATTTCTTTCAGCTGCTGTATGCTCAGATACACTTCCTGGGTAGATGAATTCCAATAGATTGAAGCAAGACCATTCTTGTCATTGTCCGTTCCTTTCATTAACACTTTCGTGAAAGCTGTGTTTTCGATGATCGATAAGTCGCCCTGAATTTTATCTAACTTCTGGTTTACGGCATTGTATTCCTGCGCCATCCGATTATTTTGGGCAATGATCTGGGTTAGTGTTACAGTCACCTCCTGCCATTGTTGACGATAGTAAACGGCGAGATAGGA
>JAYVRH010000369.1:0-5616 GCA_043776495.1 Cyclobacteriaceae bacterium | reverse complement strand
TTAAACTGGCTGTCGCAAAGCACATCAAAGAGTTTGTTGCCAGTGGAGGGTTTCTGTTCGCCATGTGTTCCGCTACCGATTCTTTTGACATTGCAGTTGCTGCGGAAGGCACTGACATCTGTGAGCGCATGTATGATGGAGATCCATCCGATCCCCAGGCTCAGCAAAAATTGAACTTTGAAAACACTTTGGCCTTTACAAATTTTCATTTGGTACGCGATCCCTATCAATACGAGTTTTCAGATATTGACAACAACGCCCCTGAGCGCGGTTTAAGACAAGACAACGATTACTTTAATGTATTTGAATTCTCGGCAAAATGGGACCCGATCCCTACCATGCTGACACAAAATCATACCAAGGTGATCAAGGGCTTCTATGGTCAGACAACAGGCTTCAAAAAGCAATTGATTAAATCGGATGTGGTGATCATGGGGGAGAACAAAGAGATCAACGAAGCAAAGTATCTGCATGGAGTGCTTGGCAAAGGTTTCTGGACCTATTATGGGGGGCATGACCCGGAGGACTATCAGCACACAGTCTATGAAGAAGCAACAGATTTGAATTTGCATCCCAACTCACCTGGCTTCCGGCTGATTTTGAACAACATTCTTTTTCCTGCCGCGAAAAAGAAAAAACAGAAGACTTAGTCCGGAGGATATTTCCTAAGCGTTTAATGCGGCTCACGCAAAGCCGCCAAGCTCGCAAAGGCAAATGCGGCTTCATTCTTTATGCCTTTGCGTGAGCCTAATGAAGCCGGTCAGCCCGGACAGCAAGTTGTTTCATAATTTCAGCCTCCCCTGCCAAAATTTCCCTCCAACGATTTTCAACAATCCCGGCATCCATGTACTCCTTTGCAAGTGATAAAAAAATCCGGTAATGTCCAGCTTCCGACACCATCAATTCATGATAAAATTCTGAAAGGTCTTCGTCCTGGATTTCTTTCCAAAGCAGCCTGAATCGTTCACAACTCCTGGCTTCGATCAATGCATTCAACAAAAGCTTTTCAATCAATTGCTGATCTCGATTCCCTCCCTTTTTCACAAGGCCATTTAGGCACTCAACATATTCATCCTTGCGCTGATGACCCATCGTCCAGCCACGTTTCCTTAACTTTTCCAATACAAGGCTAAAATGGGACCACTCCTCTGCGACCACCGGGGTCAAAGCGTCAACAAGCTTTTCTTTTTCAGGATATAGTGTGATAAGAGAAATGCACGAAGAGGCCGCCTTCTGTTCACAGTATGCATGATCCACCAATATCTCCCGAATATTCTTCTCAGCAATATTGACCCAGCGAGGATCCGTAGCCATTTCAAGGCCCAGAACGTGCTTTTCCATCAGTCGAAAAGCAGAAAGTCAAACCCAAAATCAAGAAAATTCCTCTGCCCAGGATAACCAAACGTACTCATATATCCACTCGCAGTCAGCGCTTGTGTGATGTTGTTATACTTGAAGAAAAAACGACCCCGCTTCATTTTCCCGGAAAAAAAGACATCGATCATCGGATAAGCCTGACTCACACTCAGCTGCGATTTTACGTAGTAATCTTTCACGACATAATAAGATTGGATGGCAGGATCGTAGCCCAGCGCATGGTAGGTAGACTGCCAGTGAAAATCAACTCCTATCTGCACTTGCAAATGGCTATTAAAGTGCAAGTTCTCGTATGCTAATTGGCCATTGACAAACCATAGCGGAATTTGCAAGGCATCATCGTCATTCTTGAAGACATCCGTATAAATAGCGTGAGGCCGAAAATACATGTGTTTTAGAAACTGAACGCTTGCCTTTATCTCAGGTGAAAAAATTGATTGGATGCCGGAAGATTGGAATGGCAAAACCCGCTGTGCATTCAACGGATCCTGGGGTTCAATCTCTTTAAAAAAAACGTAGTTGTTAAAAGCAGTATAAGTGCCCCCGGCTTTCACTTCAACCCGTCTCCGATTAAATTTAATGAAACCCTGGGCCTGCGTAGAGTTAATTCCTGAAAAAGAATGATTCCAGAAGTCATGGCTTCCACGATAGGCCATTTGCATAAAGCCCGGTTTGGACAGCGAACTTTTGAAGTAACCTTCAACCCATGGCGTTTGAATTTTTCCTTCTATTTTATAATATCCTCCAAAAAGATATTCAGCAGAGCCCGAAATTTCAGTAAGTGAATCCAGTAGCAACGAAAACTTGCTACCCGCATAATTCTCTACGCCCGAAGTCTGCACGGCCAACTCAATCCCCGTGAGATAAGGATTGGAATAGCTAAAATTACGCGATTTGTAGTAAACGTTGTAGAATAACTTCGACACGTTCCCCTTTAGGCCGCCCTCCTGCTGCGTTGTTTCAAAACTAGTTTGGTCATTCGCCTTTGTAGAATCAGAACCCACCTTCAGGTTGTAATCGAAATAACTTTTATAGTCTTTACCTGCTGCGTAATCATCCTTAAATCCGTTTGTCTGTTTTGTAAAATCAACCGTGAGATAAACCTGAATCGGCTTTATTAGTTGGTATTGCTGAAATAGATGAATCGTTCTACGGTACTCTTCAGTTTGTGCTGCTACCAGATTGATCGTAGCATTTGGATCAAAATATTTTATATAAGGATCGTTCAGCTTATGAACAACTCCACCTTCCTCATTTACAGTATGCCTGATCCTTCTGAAATTAAATAAGAATGAATAACGTTCATCCTTCGTTCTGAACGTTGTGTAAAAATCATAGTACTGACTTATAGTTTGTCGAACACCCTTTTTTCTCAGGATCTGTCGGTCGATCAGAATTGGACGATAATTGAATCCTACATTCCAGCGTGGATTGATATTTCTACTAAATACAACGTCGGTCATTGCCCTTCCATTGCCACCCCATACGATGGCCATTCTGGTAAAGGGAGACCTTGTGTCAAAGTAGCGAGGCTCTTGCGTTGCATAGTAAGGCTCATAAACTTGAAAGCCAGAGCTTGCTCCCGGAGCAGCAGGAACCAATGGAAAAATTGAACTTAAGGCTGTACCATTAATTCCAAGGTCCTTATAAAGATAGCTGGAACGTTGCGCGTAAGTCCAGCGATGATAATTGTTTACTGCTGTGTCGAGCGGGCGATAATTGGCGCGATTCCTAAACAAATCTTCTTCCGTCGTCCAAAGACTGGTTTTTGGTCCATAGACACTTTTGGTGGAGTCATCCAAAATGCTCTTTCCAGCTGCAGGAGCCGCAGCCTCCGCAGGAGGTGTATCAGGATTCTGAGCATGCGCAAAATGCGAAAAAACCCAAAAAAACACCGTTAAACCAAATAATTTAGACCAAAGCACTGGCAAAGATAAAGCTCTCATTTACTTCCGGCACTGTTGAGTACTGACTTCAAAACGAGTTCATCAAATTTCAGTCCATTTTGCAAAAACACGTGCTTGATGGGCATATAATACCATGGTGAACGAAGCGTATAGGGTCTGAAGGCCGGCTCAATTAGTTTCACCATATCCTTTTCGGTAGTAACGATTGAATAGGGGCGAGATTGAATTTTGCAAAAATTCTCAATCTCCAACAAGTCACTTTCAAGGTACCGATGATGGTCGGGAAAATCAAAATGCTTTATGATATTGAAGTTCAATGAACAATATTCTTTCAAAGCATGCCCCTTCGCGATTCCACTCACCAGCACGATGTTGTTTGAGAAAGGGAGTTCATTCCCCAAGGACTGTGGTTCACCGTATTGTATGGCAGAAAAGAATACCGGCTTAAGCCCGGCATATTGTTGAATTGAACGTGACATTGTACCCTCCACCTCCGCTGAAAGGTCATATGAACATTTCGTCACCACAATAACATCAGCACGGTGGGCACCTGTTCTTGCCTCCCTCAGCCTGCCAAAAGGCAAAACAAAATCTTTATAAAAAGGATTTGAATACTCTGTTACCAGAATGCTTAACTGAGGCCTCACCGATCGATGTTGCAACGCATCGTCAAGTAAAATCACTTGGGTGCCTGGAGACTCTTGCAAGATATGAGGGATTGCAAAAACCCTGTCCTCCCCTACCACGACTTTTATTTCCTTTCCAAACTTATTAAAAAGTTGAAAGGGCTCATCACCGATTGTTCTGGCAGTATCCTCTTCCTGGGCGAGTCGGTATCCTTTTGTATCCCGTTTGTATCCTCGGCTAAGCGTTGCAACACCATATTGATTTTTAAGGAGCTCAATAAGGTACTCTACCATCGGGGTCTTGCCTGAGCCACCAACACTCAAATTACCAACTGCAATGACAGGGATGTCAAACTCAAAAGAGGGTTTATGGCCAATGTCGTATAAATAATTTCTGACACTCGTAACCAGGTTATAAAGCGCCGCAAAAGGAAACAACAGGAGTTTTAATATTTTCATCAATCTCTTTGCCCCAATTCGATAAATTTGACCAAAATCAACTTCATGCAAACTTCAAAGATAAAGGATGTTACCGCTTTTCTAGAATCGCTCGCACCCCGCATTCTCCAGGAATCTTATGATAATAGTGGCTTACTGACTGGGAATCGGGATGCCCAGGTGAGTGGAGTGCTGGTAACACTCGATTGTACAGAGCAGGTGGTGGAAGAAGCAATTGCTTTAAAGTGCAACCTTATAGTGGCCCACCACCCAATCATATTTAAGGGTTTAAAAAAACTTACAGGTCAGACATATGTCGAAAGAACAGTGATCGCGGCAGTGAAGAATGACATATCCATCTATGCAGCACATACCAACCTGGATAATGTCCTTGAGGGAGTGAATAAAAGGATCGCAGAAAAGCTTGGCCTAATTAACACAAAAGTATTGGTGCCAAAGAAAGGAACGCTTTCAAAATTAGTGACGTTCATTCCGAAAAACAATCTTGATTCTGTCATGAATGCGCTTCACTTGGCAGGCGCAGGGCAAGTCGGTCAGTATAAAAACTGCAGCTTCCGAATCTCAGGAACCGGGACGTTTCAACCCACCGCTGAAGCAAAGCCATTTATCGGAAAAATCGGGCATCAAGAAACGGTGGAGGAAGTACGTGTTGAGCTCATTCTTCCAACGCACCAGGAAAATACAATTCTTAACGCCTTAAGAAACGTACATCCATATGAGGAAGTGGCATACTACCTTACGCACCTTGAAAACGAAAACTTCGAGGTAGGCTCGGGGCTTCTGGGTGAATTGGAAATCCCTGAGGAACCAATCCAATTCCTTCGGCGTTTGAAAGAGCAAATGAATGTATCGGTGGTGCGACATACCCTCTTGCCTGATAAGGCCTTAAGTCGCGTGGCCTTATGCGGCGGTGCCGGTAGTTCTTTGTTGCCTCAGGCCATTGCTCAGGGTGCTGATGTCTACATTTCCGCCGACTTTAAATATCACGAATTCTTTGATGCAGAGGGTAAAATATTGATCGCTGATATTGGGCATTATGAAAGTGAGCAGTTTACGAAAGACCTCCTGTTGGAGGTTTTAAGCAAAAAATTCTCTACTTTTGCGATCAATTTTTCAAAAACAGTCACGAATCCAATTAGCTACTTGTAAATGATGGAAAATCAGACAATTACACAGAAACTCGAAGCCCTAGTAAAGCTACAATCGATTGACACAAAACTTGACCAACTAAGAAAACTAAGGGGTGA
>JAYVRH010000368.1:0-5624 GCA_043776495.1 Cyclobacteriaceae bacterium | reverse complement strand
GATGAGAATAGGAAAAAGAAAGTTGATCAATCAAAAAATATATTATTGTCACGATGACCATGACGGCTAAAAAACCAGCGATATACTTTTTCCGGGTCAAAGATTGGAAGATTAGGGCTTGCCAAAGTTACTAAAAGTCAGTAAACTCAATGGTATTCGGCCTCATGGATACAACTCCCTGTATTTTGTTTTGCCCTGTTCCAAAAAGTGAACAAACTTCTCAATGCTGCGATCGTATCCATAAGGCCATGCAAGTACTCGCTCGTCTTTGCCTACGAGCACATAAAACGGTTGTGCGTTGTTTTCAAGGTTGTTGATTTGTAAGTCGGCGTTCTGCTTGCCGATAGATTTCTTTATCTTACTATCATATTTGGAAGTATACCACTCCGACTCCGGAAGCTCCGTTTTATCGTCTACATACAACGCCACGACTACAAAATCATTTTGTAATCGTTGAATCACTTGCGGATCACTCCATACGACCGCCTCCATCTCGCGGCAATTGGTGCATCCGTGCCCGGTAAAGTCAATGAAGAGGGGCTTCTTTTGCTCACGGGCACATTCCAGCGCTTGCTTGTAATCAAAATAGCCTTGCAGTCCATGTGGCAAGTGAAGAAAATCCGAATACTTCGGTTCATCGCACACTTCATTGCTTTTCATCCCGCGGGTCATGGAGACAAGATCAAAATCGTGGGTGGCGATTGGTGGAAGATAGCCGGCCAGCATCTTTAACGGAGCCCCCCACAATCCCGGAATAAGATAAACCACAAACGAGAAAGTCGTCACAGCCAACATTAATCGTGGCACCGTCACTTTTTCTACAGGACTATCGCCTGACATCCTGATCTTGCCAAGAAAATAAATTCCCAACATCGTAAAAATTACAACCCAGATTGCAATGTTTACATCCCGGTCAAGAAGTCCCCAATGATATGCCTGGTCAGCAATGCTGAGAAATTTCAAACAAAGAGCAAGCTCCAAAAAACCGAGTGTCACTTTCACTGAATTCAACCAGCCACCGGACTTGGGCAAGCTTTTAATCCATTCAGGAAAAATGGCGAAGAGTGTGAAAGGAATTGAGAACGCAAGAGCATAGGAAAACATGGCAAGAACAGGCTTGATAATCTGGCCCCCAGCAGAGAGCACTACCACATTTCCCACAATAGGAATGGTGCATGAAAAAGAAACAAGAACCAGCGTTGCGGCCATGAAAAAAATACCCAACAGTCCGCCTTTCTCTGCTTGTTGATCAACTTTGTTAATTAACTGATAGGGAGCATTGATTTCAAATAGTCCGAAGAAAGAAAGTGCGAACACAATGAAGATGACAAAAATAAATAGGTTGGGTGCCCAGTGCGTTGCAAGTGCGTTGAGACCTTCTGCCCCCAGCAACACTGCAAACATGGTTCCTGCCAATGTATAAATCACAATGATTGATAGTCCAAAAATGATTGCCTTGCGAATTCCTTCGCGCTTAGTCTGATTGTCTTTCAGAAAAAATGTCACCGTCATCGGTACCATTGGAAAAACACAAGGCGTGACCAACGATGCAAGGCCAAGAACAAACGCGAATAGCAGGTAGCCAAGAAACGATTCCTGGTTGAGAGGAGGAATTCCATCAATAACAGACTCGTCCAACGTTGGGCCAGTGACCGGTTTAGGGTCTTCGGATGTTAGATCCTGAGGGTTGGGTGTCAACGATTCGATTGAGTCGGGTTTTGAGAATTCAGATATTGATACTCGCTTCTTTTCCCCCTTCACATGAATATCCTCGAAAAAAAATTCATCGCTGAAAGGAATGCACTTGCCATCAACGTCGCTGCAAACCTGGTATTCACTTTCACCAGCTATCGAAAGGGCAGCCTCCAGTATTTTTATTTTCTGACGGAACTCTCCAGTTCCCTTGAAAATTTTTACGTCACAATCGAAGATATCATCATGCTTCGCCAGGGGGTTGATGGCCAGTAGCTTGCCTACTAATTGATAACTCGAATTGGGTTTGAAAGTTATTGTCGTTTTGACTGGACCATCCTCACAGGGGAACTCACTCGAATAGAGATACCAGTTCTTATCGATGGAAGCAATGAATACGAGTTCGACTTCATCTCCCACCGATGGAGAAGGATTAGAAACCGTATAAACCCACTTTGCAGGAGTTAATATCTGACCAAAAGAGAAGAAACAGGCCAGTAAGACAATGATCGTATGTATTAATCGCATTTTAATTCCAGATAACCGGGCGCTAAGTTAACGCAAGTGACCTCAAAATCGTTTCTGCTCTGACTGGTCAGCCTGTAATTTAAGTGCCGTTTTCTCCAAAAATGCATTGATTAACCGGTCTAAAGGGACAAGCCTTCGGGAAAACAACGTGGTTTTCCTACCTTGAAGATTCGTTTGAATGAATAGCAAGAAATCCCCTTTTATATGAAGTTAAAATCATTGATTACCATTATGGCGCTCTTGTGTTTCATGGGCACGCAGGCACAAACTGCCGATGAAGTACTC
The DNA here is from genome assembly GCA_043776495.1 of Cyclobacteriaceae bacterium. Lineage (GTDB taxonomy): Bacteria > Bacteroidota > Bacteroidia > Cytophagales > Cyclobacteriaceae > ELB16-189. The sequence goes on along the minus strand of JAYVRH010000368.1, from coordinate 3,119 downwards.
GCTAAGTATTTTGCCAATACGGGTGGCCTCGACAAATGGAAAACCCTGAAGTCGCGCACGATGATCGGCAAAGCCTTTTTTGGGCAGGAATTCCCAATGACCGTCTATGAAAAAGCTCCCAACAAACAGAAGACGGTTGTAAATGTTCAAGGGATGGAACTCATGTTAAATGTGTACGATGGAAAAGACGCATGGATGCTCAATCCGCTTCAGGGAGGAAAGGATGCCGTGAAAATGGATGATGAACAGTCGAAGGACATCAAGGACGAGGAGTTTGAAGACAACTTCATTGACTATAAAAAGAAGGGACACGAAGTGACATTGGAGGGTACAGAAGAAGTCGATGGCATGAAGTGCTTCAAAATCAAACTTGTTAGGAATAAGAACAATCCCAAGGAAGACATTACGGAGGTTCATTATTTTGAGTCCGAAAACTTTGTCCCCATTATGCGAACCACCTACATCCGTTCTGGACCTCAGAAAGGAACGGAGGTAAAAGGATACCTAAGCGATTATCAGGATGTAGACGGACTTATGTTTCCATTCTCTTTGGAACAAAAGATGAACGGACAATCACTTTCCAAAATCACGATCGAGAAGATTACCGTCAATGATATTGCGGACGACAGCATTTTTTCATTTCCTAAGAAGTAGGTTCTGAAACCATCCTTAAGAGGCTCCAGGATTCGTTCCGAAATCAAAAGGCCGCCTCTTTTGCGAAGGCGGCCTTTAAATAAAAATTAACTAAACTTTAAAACCTGCGTCAAGTATGACCACAATAAATAGGGATACGTACATAATTCTTATGAACGTCAATTAATGAATGATGTAAGGTGTGAAGTAGTATTTTTTTTGATGCCGTCAAGTCCTCTGCCCAAATTTTTCCATCGGCAGTTAACCGCGGGCCCAAGGGGTCACTACGAACACGAAGAAAGCAGTGCCAGTATTTTTTGAAGAGGTTAAAATGGATTGCGGCTATCGCGCTGATATTCTCGTGGAAAAATTAGTCGTTGTTGAGACAAAATCCATTGAGGGTATTGGGCCATTGGAAGTGGCGCAAGTGTTAACCTATCTGCGCTTTTTAGGATTGAGGTACGGATTGATTCTTAATTTTGATGTTCTGATGTTAAAGGATGGTATTAAGCGGGTGCTGAATGGATTTGGGGTACCAAAATAAATCACGCAGTACCAAAGTGTTTATAAAACGCGACAATCGTCTCAATACCAATGAGAAAGTTTTTGATCCCGTAATGTTCGTTGGGTGAGTGCAACGCATCTGTGTCGAGGCCGAAGCCCATCAACACGGTATCGAGGGCAAGTTCTTTCTTGAAAAGCGCAACGATCGGAATGCTTCCGCCATCACGGGTTGGGATGGGCGACTTGCCCCAGACTTCCTCAAACGCCTTACTCGCAGCTTTGAATGCTCTTGAATCGGTGGGTGTCACGGCAGGCTCACCACCATGATGGGCAATGACTTTTACTTTAACAGACTTAGGTGCAATGGAAATAAAATGTTGGGTAAATAATTTCGTGATCTCCTTCATATCCTGATGAGGAACGAGGCGCATGGAAATCTTGGCATGAGCCTTTGCTGGCAACACTGTCTTGGCGCCCTCGCCGGTGTACCCACCCCAGATGCCATTCACATCCAGCGTTGGGCGAATGCCAGTCCGCTCCAAAGTGGTATAGCCCTTCTCTCCTCTTATTTCTTCGATGCCCAATTCCTTTTTATATTCTGCCAGGTCGAAGGGGGCATCATTTAATAGTTTACGCTCGGCTGCGGTAAGGTTGGCCACCTTATCATAAAAGCCCGGTATTGTAACACGTCCATCCTCATCATGGAGTGAGGCGATCATTTTACTTAAGACGTTGGCAGGATTTGCCACAGCTCCGCCATATACACCTGAATGTAGATCACGGTTTGGGCCCGTCACCTCTACCTCCATATAACTCAAACCGCGCAGACCTGTTGTAATCGAAGGTTGGTCCAATGAAATAAGTGATGTGTCAGAAATTAAAATAACGTCAGCTTTTAGTTTGGCTTTGTTTTCTTTGACAAAGGCAGCGAGGTTTTCCGACCCCACCTCCTCTTCCCCTTCGATCATGAATTTTATGTTGCAGCTTAGCAGATTATGCTTCATCATAATTTCGAATGCCTTGATGTGCATATAAACCTGTCCTTTATCATCGCAGGCACCACGGGCATAAATCTTCCCGTCTTTTACCGTGGGTTCAAATGGTGGCGAGTTCCAAAGATTGAGTGGGTCAGGCGGTTGCACATCATAATGACCATAGACGAGCACTGTTGGTTTTTGAAGATCGGTAATCTTTTCACCATAAACGATGGGATGGCCTTTGGTTTCCATCAACTCCACCTTGTCAGCGCCAGCCTCCTTTAATTTTTTCAGAACATATTCTGCCGCTTTGCGCACATCCTCTTTGTGACGACTGTCGGCGCTCACGGATGGAATCCTCAGCAGTTCAAATAGCTCTTGGAGGAAACGTTCTTGATTGGACTGGATGTATTCGTGGACCATACTTCTAATAGTTAAATGCATTTCCCGCAGATTCTAAGACCCGGGCAAGGTAAAACAAGATTTCTAACTGAGTCACGTTGGTTATGGAATCTTTAAATTCGCCACTGATAGCACACCTGCCTGCCGAAGATGCTCGGCGCAGGCAGGGATTACCACTGATAAAATCATCTGTGAAAATCTGTGCTATCTGTGGCTAATAATTTGACATGGACCATATGGCAAATGCCGAGTTAGTGGAATTAAGGCTGATATATTTGTTCGATCTGCGCCTATCTGCGAGCATTAAATTTGCGAAAATCTGCGGGAAACTTTCAAAAAACTCAATATAAAACCAGAGTTAGTTATTTTGGCCCTGTTTCAATAAACTGAAGTAACCATCTGTGGTCTTCTTACGTCTTTAGCAGGACAAAGCTTTACCTGCAGCATCATGATTGTTAACTATTTTCTTCTTGCTTTCCGCAACATCACCAAACAGCGCGGTTATGCGATCGTGAACATGTTGGGGCTCGCGGTAGGGCTTGCCTCCGCCCTGTTCATTCTCCTGTATGTAAAAGATGAGCTGACGTTTGACACCATGCACCC
>JAYVRH010000367.1:0-5641 GCA_043776495.1 Cyclobacteriaceae bacterium | reverse complement strand
TCACGATCATGGTTTTGCCAACCGGATTTTCATGAGGGAAAAATTTGTCGGCTTTACGCCTTGTAATCACCAAGGCATTTGGCTGGAGTAATGCTTTTGCCGGATTTCCATAAATAAATTTTAATTGAAACATGTCAACCAGCGCTTGATCGATATAGACAAATCCTTCTTCGTATGTGTTGTCCTCGACATCGGATGATCTTATTTCATTACTACCTGCGCCAAAAAGTTCACTGTCGTTGTACCGGCCTGCTTCCCGTATTTCAGGGAAATCATTTTTCAAGGCATTGGCTGCAGGTGCAGGCAACGCAACACCTCTTTTTTCTTCACCGTTTTCTTTGATGACACCCACCAGTCTAAACATCTGCTTGTGGTTGGGATAGTGCAGGTCGTACGACACCTCATCTTTAATAAACAAGGCAATCAACAAGCAGGCGGCCACTCCAATTGCAAATCCACCAATATTGATTGATGAATACATTTTTTGATTCATCAAACTGCGCCAACCGATTTTGAAGTAACTTTTTAGCATAGCGTAACTGTCTAATTGATTTCTATTTTCTTTTGATCCGATTATTCCGGGACGACAAAGGAGAATTACATCTACCATAAATTGCAGATCTGCTTTTGTCTTCCCGCTTTGTTTTCTTCTCTCTTTATACAATTCTATCAAATCCCCCTCGATAGAATCCTTCAGCTTTGGATGGCAGAACCACCGAAAGAAATCGAGAAAGAGTTTTGGTGGACTATTTTGTCTCATCTAAATCGTTGTTGGTTGATCGTTGCCTTACTTCAAATAACGAATAACCATCAACCACCAGCCATTTTAAGATTCAACGCCATTTTAGGAATCGCGCTCCACAATTCATCCCGTGTACTTTTTGAATGCTCCATGGCCCGTTTGCCCAAGGCCGTGATCTGAAAATATTTTTTCGGTCGACCGGCTCGTTCTTCTGTAGCCTCACCATCGCGCGATTTGAGATAACCCTTGTCTTCCAAGCGCCTGAGTGCTGTTTGAAGGGCGCCCACACTCACCTTGCGGGAAAGCCGCGATTCAATTTCCTTTTTGATTGACACACCATAGGCTTCCAGGTGCAAAATGCCCACGGTGAGCATAACGACTTCTTCAAATTCGCCCAATTGATATTTTTTCATCGTTGGTAATTAATTCCTAATTGTAGTATTAATAACTGTGCCAGTTGGAAATCGGCGCAGAATGAGCGCATTTAAGCCTCCGCGTTTACTTGCTGTCCACATCCGCACAATTTCTGGACGATTTTGGTCAATGGAGGGGAGTTGACAGTTGACAAAGGCAATTGACAAGGACTTAGTTTGAAGTAGGCAGTAAGCAATGGGAGAGTAGGCAAAAATAGCAACATGGTGTCGCGCAATTTACCTTTGTAGACTTTGCTTATATTTCGCTATGAATATTAAACCCATTCGTTCGGAAAAAAATTACAGAACTGCGCTTAAACGCATTGACGAGCTTATTGCGCTTGATCCAAAAGAAGGCACTGACGCATTTGATGAATTGGATTTGATTTCGACGTTAGTGGAGTCGCATGAAAGCATTCATTACCCAATTGATGCAACTGATCGCATGAAAAAGTAATAAAGCTCAAAATGAACAAATCTCAATGCAAACTCTTCCAGATCAAATCCTTCAATTCAGTGATGCCCTGATTTGTAAGAGATGAAATAAAAGTGAATGGCAGGTTTTTAGGAAGTTCTTTTTTGATGGCAATCTTTAACTCGTCATCCAGCAAATCAGATTTTGAAACAGCCAGCAATCGCTTCTTGTCGAGCAACTCCGGATTGTATTGTTTAAGCTCATTCAACAGGATATCATACTCCTTCTTAATATCATTCGAATCAGCCGGCACCAAAAAAAGCAGGAGGGAGTTTCGTTCAACGTGACGAAGGAATCTTATACCAAGCCCCTTGCCTTCGGATGCCCCCTCAATGATACCAGGGATATCCGCCATGACAAATGAAAGATTATCGCGGTACTGCACAACGCCTAGATTAGGGGTGAGTGTGGTGAAAGCGTAGTCTGCAATTTTTGGTTTGGCAGCGGAGACGACAGACAGCAAAGTAGATTTTCCAGCATTTGGAAACCCTACGAGTCCTACATCTGCGAGAAGCTTAAGTTCAAGGATGATCCACTCTTCTTTGCCAGACTCGCCAGGCTGAGCATGCCGTGGTGCCTGCTGGGTGGGGGTTGCAAAAAATGCATTTCCTTTTCCACCGCGACCTCCGGGTGTCAGGATAACTTCTTCACCATCTTTATTGATCTCAAAAATAAATTCATTGTTCTCGGCGCGCCGGGCCACCGTTCCCAATGGAACTTCAATGATCTCATCTTTACCATCAGCGCCCGTACGGTCCTGTCCTTCACCCGCCGTACCGTTTTCAGCGTTGATGTGTTTTCTGAATTTCAGGTGAAGAAGCGTCCAGAGATTGGAGCTTCCCCTGAGAATGACATGACCTCCATGACCCCCATCGCCTCCATCCGGTCCACCTTTCTCTACAAATTTTTCACGATGGAAATGCAGGCAACCCGCACCGCCATTGCCTGAACGCGAGCGGAACTTTACGTAATCAATGAAATTGGGATTGGACAATCGTAAGTATTAAATGTTCAATGTTAAATTCTAAGTGTTAAATGATGACACGGAACCAGAGCCATTCATCACTCACTCTTTTGGCTTGTCGATTGCGGAACAAATATTTTTGAAAATATCATCGATGTTTCCCACGCCGTTCACCGAATTCAACCTTCCCTGATTCTTGTAGAAGGGGAGCACATGGATTGTTTTTCCAAAATATTCAGTAATGCGTTTGTTGAGCTTTTCCTCTTCGTCATCCGCACGGTTTTCGGTGGTCCTGCGTTTGGCAATCCGGCTGCGCAATTCTTGCTCTGACACTTCCAGGGCGATCACATGATGAATGGCGGTATTATTCTCTTTCATAAACTTATCAAGGGCTTCCGCTTGCGGTACCGTACGCGGAAAGCCATCAAACAAAAATCCTTTAGCCTGTGGATTCTTGTCAAGTTCTTCTTTCAGCATCGCAATCGTAATCTCATCGGGCACGAGCGCTCCGCTGTTCATGATCTCTTTCACACGTTGTCCGAGCGCAGTATTGTTCTTTGCGTGCCAACGAAAAAGATCACCGGTAGAAATATGGATAAATCCATATTTTTGAATCAGTTTATCACTTTGTGTGCCTTTGCCGGCACCGGGAGGACCGAAGATGACTGCATTGATCATGGTAAGGTAGTTTTAGGACATACAAGATAGTGAGAGTGCGATCATTTTCCAGTCACTTGCTCACAAGGTTTTTAAACCTGCTTATAAATATCTTTCAGATTTCTTCCCAGTCCATCGTAGTCGAGACCGTAGCCAAGCACAAATTCATCCTCCAATTCAAAGCCCACATATTTAACTATGATATTCTTTTCACGGGCAACTTTCTTCCGTAATAGTGCAATGGCCTCCACCGACTTTGCTCCGCGGCTTTTCAGATCCTCCATGAGCTTCTCCAGGGTTAGTCCGCTATCAACAATGTCTTCAACAATGATAATATCGAGGCCAAAAAGACTTTCATCATGTCCGATAAGAGTTTTGAGCTGGCCTGTACTGGCGGTGCCTGCGTAGGATGAAATCTTTACAAAAGAGACCTTGCAGTAGATGGTTACCTCTTTCAGGAGGTCTGACGCAAACATAAACGACCCGTTAAGGACTGGTAGGAAGACCGGAGTTTTTCCTTCATAGTCGTTGTTGATCTGCTCAGCAATTGCCAATACTTTTTTTTCAATCTGGGCGGCCGGAATGATTTTTTTGAATTCTAGGTCTTTAATCTTCATGTTCAGGAATAAGCAGGGGCAAAGATAGGTTTTTGAATCTGCGTAGGAAATAGATGATTTAATGAGATGGATTCTTCATCAGAGTGATGATCGCGACTACCTTAATAACCATCCCCTGTTGCAAATTCATTTTTCCTGTACATCCATTGCCCTTGAGTAAAATCCGGGAATGCCACGCTTTCTCCTCCCAGCTGAATCGAGGTCTCCGACAACGGAGTGATGGCGCTCCAGGTAACGGCATCATAAACATCTTGCGGTGTATTGGTTTTCCGTTTGGCTGCCTCGACAAAAGCATTTAACACAAACCAGTCCATACCGCCATGGCCTGCACCGGAAGCGTCGCCCCCATACTTTTTCCAAAGAGGATGATCATATTTATCCAGCCAGGATTGAGCGTCTTCCCACCGATGGTGTTCTTTGCTCTGGCCCTCGATGTAGATGGATTTGTTCACGTCCATCCAGATGCCGTTGGTTCCTTGCACACGGAATCCAATGGAATAAGGCCTTGGCAAATTCGTGTCGTGTTGCAATAAGATGGTCTCCTCATTTGCCGTGCGTATCATTGTAGTTACGATGTCTCCCAATTTAAAATTAACTTTCGCATTTGGGTGATTCTCTCCCCCATTCTTTACAATGTATTCATGCAGACCGCGTGACTTGGAGGCGTACGACACCAATTGAGTAAAACGATTGCCGCGATTAATATTCAGCATCATCGCGATGGGCCCGATGCCATGGGTAGGATAGAGATCTCCATTTCGATTGACGGAATGTTGGGTTCGCCATTTTGCTTCCGAGAATCCTTTTTCACCAAATTCGACACCACTTCCGGAAGCCTGAGTGCCGTTGTTGAATTTTATTTCTCTCAAATCATGTTGATAGCCTGCCTGCAGGTGTATGAGCTCACCGAAAATATTTTGTCGGACCATATTCATCACGGCCATCACGTCCCGCCTGTAGCATACGTTCTCCAGCATCATCAGCGGCATGCCGGTTCGCTCACTGGTATGTACAAGCTCCCAGCATTCTTCGATTGTCATGCCGGTAATTACTTCACATCCCACATATTTTTTGGCGTTCATTGCGTCCAGGCACATCACCGTGTGCCACTCCCATGGTGTAGCGATGATCACCGCATCAATGTCTTTGTTTTCCAATAACTTCTTATACCCTTGAGGTCCATCCAGGATGATTTGCGGCTTTGCCTTGCCAGCCTTGTTCACCAATTGAAGGGCCTTATCCATCATGACTGGCTGAACATCGCACATCGCAACTACATCTACATCGTTTCGCTGGAGCGCCAGCTCAAGGTGACTTTGCCCTCGCAGGCCAACACCGATAAAGCCCAGCCTAAGTTTTGATTCCTTGTCCATTGAGAAAACAGTTTCCGTTGGAATCATGCTCAAACCAACTCCAGCCATCCCGGCTGTCTTAATGAAGTCGCGACGTGATTTCATAATTTATTGATTAGACGTAAGTTAATAAGACATAAGTAGTAAGAAAATGTATTGCAATATCATTGAAGGTAAGTAGGAAGACAATGCATTTCGGTCTTATGTCTTGTGTCTTGCTGCCTACGTCTTCTTAAAGCTCTTTCATCACCCACCCATACAACGCAATCATTGATTCGATGTCTTTTTTATACACTTTTTCATGCGGTGTGTGAGGATGTTGTTCAGGTGCCCCGACAAAGCACCAGTCAAATGGATAGGGAGATCGCTGTAATTCACCTCCGTCACTGGACCCCGTTCCCTCTACCTCGAGCTGATGTGG
>JAYVRH010000366.1:0-1768 GCA_043776495.1 Cyclobacteriaceae bacterium | reverse complement strand
GATAAAACCAAAAGAAACCTATGCCGTGGTGGGATGTGGACCGGTAGGATTAATGGCCATCCTTGGAGCCCGCGAACTTGGGGCAGAGGAGATTTTTGCCATTGATACTATACCGGAACGATTGAAGATGGCGGAAGCCTTTGGGGCAACAGCCATTGATGGACGCAATCAATCTGCACCTGAAATGATTCGCGATGCAACGGAGGGTCGGGGTGCGGATGCGGTACTCGAAGCCGTTGGAAGCAATTCAGCAGTACGATTGGCCATTGATCTCGTGAGGCCCGGAGGCATTATCTCCTCCGTAGGCGTTTGCAATGATGAGCACTTCGCTTTCTCACCGGTGGAAGCCTACAATAAAAACCTCACCTATAAAATCGGTCGGTGTCCTGCCCGTTTTATGATGGAGAAACTGCTGCCGGTAGTGCAGCAGAAGAAATACAACATTACTTCTGTCTTCTCTCACGGGATGAAGCTTTCAGAAGGAGTTGATGGGTATGATATTTTTGCGAACAAGAAGGATGGGTGTCTTAAGATTTTGTTAAGGCCTGATTAATCGTAGCTATTTCACAGAGTTTCGCGGGGAATACAAATGGAGTTACACGGAGGTAATGGAAGTTAATTCAATCTATCATCAAACTCTCCATGATACTCCAGCATTTCTCTGTGTGACTCGGTGAAATAGCCCTCATCCTAAATGATATGAAACCTGTAAATTGAAGTGGCGGAATTTTTCTTTAAATCAGTCATCTTTAACAGATACAACATGAGAAAATCAGCAGTAATTGAATCCATCTCAAATCTTCCGGACCAATTTTCGATTGATGAAATAATTGAGCGATTGGTCATTATTGAAAAAATAGAAAAGGCAAGCAAGCAAGTGAAGGACGGACAAATTAATACGGAGGAACAAGCCAAAGCAAAGCTGGATAAATGGTTAAACTGATTTGGACAGACCAGACCATTGACGGATTTTCAATTTTGATACATGATCAATCGTTTAATAGGGCAAGCTCCCGCATCGTTACCCATTTTCCCTCCTCATGCCGCAGCAGACAAATCCGATCCACCACAAACCCACCCTCAAACTTCTGGCCCTTGAACTTTCCCCACGCCTTCTCAAATGCCGGTTTCTTTAAGTCTCTGAAAGCAATGGTAATGTGTGGATGAAAGGGAAGGTCTTTATAATCCGCATTAAAAAGCCCCAGTTCTTTTTTACAAAATTGACGCAGGCGAAGCTGCAGGGTAGTGAGTTCCGGTGTTGCAGTGACATGTATGAAAATGACACGCGGTGGGAAGCACCCGAAGTTATTGAAGTCAACCTTAACAGCGTGCGTCGTGGATGAAAATGTTTGAAGCGCTGCTACCAGTCCGTCTTCATTTGAGGACTTCCATTCAAAGGGCATGTGAAGGGTGATGTGTGGTGGAGAATTGAGGGAGGCCTTGCTTTGATACTGATCTTTAAAATAATTTTTGAATTCAAGGGCCTGCTCCAGGTAGGGATGGGGTGGGACAATGGCGATGAAGTAGCGGTTCTGAATCATTGGAATTCAAATTGGAATGCATTCACCACAGTGGACACGGAGATCACTGAGAAGTCACAGAGCATACAAAAACTTTTACTCTGTGCCTTCTCCGTGTCCACTGTGATCTCTGTGGTGAAGTGCATTTCTATCTCTCCAATGCGTTTACCTTCCTCCGGTATCGCTCTGCATTTCCAGGATCAAGCTCCGCCAGTTTCTTATACACCTCTGCCTTTGTGGTGTCTAGT
>JAYVRH010000365.1:0-1769 GCA_043776495.1 Cyclobacteriaceae bacterium | reverse complement strand
TTTCGTATCCTGTTTTTTCGACCGCCACTTTGATTGAACGTTCTTCAAAAGCTTTTCACACATGGAGAAAAGTAAATGTTCAGGATCGTGCTGGTATTTTATTGGAATCCCTCGATCGTATGAAGGCAAGATTCTTTGAGATCGCCTATGCTACCATGCACACCACCGGTCAGGGTTATATGATGGCCTTTCAGGCTTCTGGTCCTCATGCTGCAGACCGAGCACTCGAAGCCATCGCTGCTGGCTATGAGGAGATCAACCGATTTCCATCTACAGTAACCTGGGACAAACCCATGGGTAAGTTTAACATCCAGTTGAAAAAAGAATGGAGGGCTGTGCCGAAAGGAATATCAGTAGTGATTGGCTGCTCCACGTTCCCTACCTGGAATTCCGTCACGGGCATTTATGGTAGTCTGATCACAGGAAACGCGGTGATCGTGAAACCGCATCCGGGAGCCATACTTCCCATTGCATTGGTTGTGGCGGAGATTCAAAAAGTGTTGTCGGAAAATAATCTTGACCCAAATGCTTGTCAGCTGGCGGTGGATACCTTTGATAAGATGATCACGAAAGAATTGGCAGAGCATGCGGATGTAAAGCTTATTGATTACACGGGAAACTCGACATTCGGTTCTTACCTTGAGGCCCTGCCCAACAAGACAGTGTTTACCGAAAAGACGGGAGTTAATTCGGTGATCCTGGATGGTGTGGAAGACCTTGACAAAGTTGCCGCCAACCTTGCCTTTTCCGTAAACCTCTACAGCGGACAAATGTGTACGGCCCCGCAGAATTTTTATATTCCGGAAGGAGGGATTGATGCACCAACTGGGAAAGTTTCATTTGATCAGTTCGCGCAGAAATTTGTGGACAACCTCAACAGCCTCGTTGACAATCCAAAGGCTGGACCTTTTGTTCTTGGTGCGATTCAAAACAAAAAAACTTCTGAAAGAGTACTTGTATCAGAAAAAATCCCCGGAAAAATTTGGCTGCGGTCGCGGGTGTTTGAGAACCCGATATTTAAGAATGCCCGGCTGGCAACGCCTGTGGTGATAGAAGTGGATGCATCCAAAAAGGAAATCTTCAGCAAAGAACTTTTTGGTCCGATTGCCCTGCTTATCAAGACTAAAAATACAGATCAATCCATTACCCTCGCCAAAGAAATGGCGCTCCGTCATGGTGCGATCTCCTGTGGTGCTTACACCACCAATCCCACTGTAAAAGAAAAAATTGCCGACGAGATGGCATTGGCGGCCACGCCTGTATCATTCAACCTCACCGGTGGAATTTACATGAATCAGAATGCTGCGTTCTCTGATTTCCATGTCACGGGAGGAAATCCGTCAGGCAATGCATCGTTCACGAATCCTGATTATGTGACGAGGAGGTTTACGTGGGTGGGGCACCGGGAGCCGTTGAAATAGGGATGAAATTTGAATCTTGAATTTCCAACGTTGAACGCCGAATATCGAAGGTGGCTGACTTCAGAATTGGAAATTGGGCGTTGGATATTTATGATTCATTTCAAATAAAGGTTGAGAAAGAAATTGCAGATACGTACTTCGAACATTGGCATATTTGCTTGCCCCACATGCCGACGCAAAACCGAAGCAAGCAAAAGAGCCAATTTTCGCACTCTCGACTATGGACCTCTTCTCGTGTAATGCTTTGGAACCTAGGTTCGTACGACATACAGGACAAATTTTGAATACATTCTCTTAAATTTCAAGATTATGAAAACATCCAAAAAAGATTCCTTGAACGTAAGCAGA
>JAYVRH010000364.1:0-5655 GCA_043776495.1 Cyclobacteriaceae bacterium | reverse complement strand
ACCAATGGTTTTATGGTTTTTCAAAAGGTAATTCAACAGGTAAGCGAAGATGTGTTCCGAATCAGTTTGTCCTTTGATCCAGTTGTACAACTCATCATTCAAGGGCTCGCGGATTTTGCGTTTGACCAACGGAAAATTCTCGATGCCTCCGTTGTGGGCCATCAAAAGATTTTTATACTGGAAAGGATGACAATTTGATTCTGACACTTCGCCCACACTTGCGGCCCGTACATGCGCGACCATGCATGAGGTTTTGATCTTAGGTGCCAGGTTGCGCAGGTTGCGATTGCTCCACGCAGGATTCACCGACACAAACGTGATGGGTTCATAATTCAACTCCGGCACGTACCAGCCGAGACCAAACCCATCTCCGTTGAGAGGCTCTTCAATTTCCCGTGCATGCAAACTTTGGTTAACGAGTGAATTCTTTGGTTTATAAAGGAGATCATCTAGCAGAATGGGAGTTCCCTTGTAAGCAAGTAAGCGGCACATAAGAGTTGAATTTTATACAAGTTAATCAAAAATTGGTGAGAGATGGGCTTGAATTGGCGCGATTGGCTCTTGGCTTTTAGCCATTGGCAGATTGCAGCCAATGGCCAATACCCAACAGCCAAAAGCATTTCGAGTGCTTCATGTTTCGTTCAGATTTTCCCAATGAATCAGTGGGGACAGGATGCTTGGACTCAATACACCGTTTTATATTCCGTTGCCAGTATTTTTTGAAACCTGGGCAGGTTTCGGAGTCTGTCATAGAGTGGATCAACGCGAAGGAGAGGAACTGAAATATTAAACTCTCCTGGAATCGTCAACAGGTGTTCGATTTTATCCGTAGCAAAATCATATTTTCCACAGACGATGTAGATCTTTGTCAGGTTAAACTCCATCAATACTCCGTCACGAAAATGGTCTAACGCGATAGGCATCATTTCGCTAGCCTTCCTGCCTGCCGTAATCGCTTGATCGAAATTCCCGGCGTAGGCGTGGGCAAGACCTAGGGAGCCATAAACACGGAAATCATTTGGAAAAGCCTTGAGCCTGGATTCTAACAAAGCCAAAGCCTTGATTGCATTGGTTCGGGACAAGGATTTATTCTTATTCAGATAGTAAACCTTTGCATAGTCCAGGCTACTGGGACAATACTCGAAGGAATTTTCGAAGATCTCAATTTTAGCGGTATCAATAGCGTAAAGTTTAAAATCAAAATCTCTTTTGTAATACGATTTCAGATAATTCATACGAGCATCTTTAATGCTCTTCCCTGCATCTCCTTTCAAGAATAATAATGAATAGTATTTAAAGAAATTTCCTTTAGGGCCTTTGTTAAAATATTCGAGTGCCTTAGCATAGTTTCTCATGGCGAAATACGACCGACCTGTCTCGTAGAAGAAATCAGAATTACTTGGGTCAAGCTCGATGGACTTTTCCTGATTCTTTAAGGCCTCTCTCCACAGGCCTTTCCTTCGCTGAACCAAGCCCAGGAGACTATACAATTCAGCGTTGTTCTGAAAACCATCTTTCAATTGTTCTAGGATTTCAATCGCATCATCATATTTTCTTTCTAAAAGAAATGAGAGTCTTGCCTGTCCAATTTTTATTTCCATCAAGTCAGGGCTAAGCGAAACGGCCTTTTCCCAGTCAGATTTCGCCTTCGCATCGGTACCTTCCCAATCTTTGTACTTGTTGAAAAACCATAAAGCATATTTGTCAGAACGTTCGAGATAGGCCAATGTAAAATTAGGATCTGCTTCAATTGCCTTGCTTAACAATTCAATAACTTTTGGAAGGTCAAACACTTTATTATAGAGTTCTTTTGCCTGGAGGTAAAAATCATACGCCTCCTGGCTGGTTGTAGGAACCTGCTCGAGTTGCTTCACTTCCGAACTTGTGAGTATAGCTTTCAGTTCGCGTGCAATACTTTTTGATATTTCTGTTTGAATAGAAAAAATGTCACTCAAATCACGGTCAAAAGTCTCGGACCAAAGGTGGTTGTCGGTGCTGGCTTCGATGAGCTGCACGGTAATCCTGACTTTGTTCCCTGATTTTTGCACACTTCCCTCCAGGATGTTTGCAGCACCAAGGCCGGAGGCAATCTCTTTCATGGAGAGCTTGGAATCCTTGTACACCATAGAAGACGTGCGGGAGATCACTTTCAGGTCCCTGACTTTCACCAACTGATTGAGAATTTCCTCCATCATCCCGTTGCTGAAGTATTCCTGTTCCTTGTCACCCGACATGTTTTCAAAGGGGAGGACAGCAATGGATTTTTCCCTGGGTGTTTCGCCTGTACTGACAAACTGTGAAATGCCGTAGACCAGCGCGAACAAAATCATCATGCCAATGGTAGCAAGGATGATCTTTTGACGGGATGGGCTCTTTGTTTTTCGGTTTGGTGAAGCTGAAGGAGCCGTTTGTTGTTCCTGAGACTTAACGGGTGGTTGCTTTAATGCTGCAATAACATCGCTGATGGCATTGGCGACTTTATTGATCTGGTCCCGATAGAAAGTATGGTTCTGATTTTCTTTGGGCTCATCTTCATGTGCCCGCAAAGGGCGGTTGACCCCGGTTGACTTAAAAATGAATTCAATGGGTCGAAGCTTTCCCTTCAGTTCTGCTTCGAGCAGAGTTAAATCCTCGGCGTCTAAGTCGTGAATCCGCACGGACAGTACCCTGCTACTCACATTCCCGCTCTTCAGCTTTATGTTTAAACCATACGAATCCGCTTCGGCTGTTTTAATGAAGACCAGAAATTCGTTGTTCCATGCAAAGCTCTCGGGATCGCAATAGGTTTTTGAAATGATTGGAATGAAGATGAGTGACTTCAGTTTCGGAGCTAGCGATGCATCGACGTTATGACTTTCATGCAGACCATCGACTGGATTCTTGTCAAAGTAGATGGTGATTTTCCCTTTCACCGTGGCCTCCAGTTCCTTCTGAAGGTTGTCCACGAACTCCGTCACCCAGCCGTCGTACTTGTTGTCGTTATGACGGTAAGAGATGAATACGTCATACTCAAAGTGTTCGGCAAGCGACGGCATATTGTCAAATGTACTAAAATTGCCAGAACGTCATCGTTAGAAATCACATAACATACCTTTGGTATAATACCAATGGTATGATATCAAAAGTATGGGAAATTGTCTGGAAGAAAGCCGGGCTAATTTTGGGCGTGAATTTTTACCGCAAAGGCGCTGAGGCGCAAAGAAATACAAGCAGCTACAACATTGTATTCTGATTGTCTTAGCGTCTCAGCGCCTCCGCGGTTTATTTTATTTATCAGCAGCTTTTTCAAACGTCATCGACACAGAATTCATGCAGTAGCGAAGTCCTGTTGGCTTGGGGCCGTCCGGAAAAACATGGCCAAGATGACCACCACATCGGCTGCATACCACCTCATCGCGCTGCATACCAAGGCTGTTATCGGTGCCCACCGAAACCATTTTGTCGGCAACAGGTTGATAGAAACTTGGCCACCCGGTGCCCGACTCAAATTTTGTTTTCGAATCGAACAAAGCCTGATGACAGGCGGCACAATAGTAGGTACCTTTTTCGTGGTTATCCCAGAGTTCGCCGGTAAAGGCACGCTCCGTTCCTTTTTGCCGTAACACGTAGAATTGTTCTGTGGTCAATTCCTTTTTCCATTCCTCCTCCGTTTTTTTCATGTAAGCTTTTTCAGGATTGGTTTTCGCTTTGTCCTGCCCGCACGAGAGGAGGGAGAGGCCCACAAAGCTGCAGGCGAGAATGGTTGAAAGTACTTGCGTTGTTTTCATTTCTTTATTGGATAAATGATATACGAGCTTTGAATAATTTCCTTAAAACAAAAAACCCCGACTGACTGCCAGGGTATTTTGTCCTAAACCTAAACCTATGAACTTATAATGCTATGGGGATTCTAACGGATTACCCACTCACAGGTTGCACAGTCTGAACAAAAGACCCTAAAATATTTTAATCCATAAAATGCTCACTTAAGCTTCGCGCCAAACTGTTTTTTGAACTTCTCCACCTTTGGACGTATCACATACTGACAATAGCCTTGATTTTGATTTAGTGCAAAATAATTTTGATGGTAATCCTCGGCTGCAAAGAAATTGATCAGGGGACTTATCTCTGTTACAATCGGAGTTTTATATACATGAGAAGCCTCCAATTGCTGCTTGTACTGTTCTGCCATACGCATTTGCTCTTCGTTGTGATAAAAGACCACTGACCGGTACTGGGTTCCCTCGTCTGCCCCCTGCCGGTTAAGGGTGGTGGGGTCATGGGTATTCCAGAATATCTCCAATAGGTCTTCGTAGGCAACTGTGGCAGGGTCAAAGGTGATCTGGATTACCTCAGCGTGACCCGTAAGGCCGGAACAGACTTCCCGGTACCCCGGATTTTTCACCTTGCCACCTGAATAGCCTGATTCGACTTTTGTGACTCCCTTGAGGTTTAGAAAAAAAGCTTCGGTACACCAGAAACATCCACCACCAAAAGTGGCTTTTTGCAGGTTGGAAGGCACGCCATTCATCTCTTTTATGTTCTTTGTATCACTCATGTTCGTTATTTGAAAGCTTATTACCAAAGCGAAAATAATGCCCTTCATATCTTTAGTCCTTATAACCTACGAAGCATTGAAATGGTTTGGATTAAACGACACTATTGTCGCGTGGCTAACAATACTTCAGTACTTGCTATAAAATGACTTTAGTTGGTGGCCCAGATTGGATTGAAGGTTGCTCATCGACTGATTGAAAAGAAATCGTTCCCCCGGGCTGGTCTCTTTCAGCTTACATAAAATTTGCTGGCTGGTATTGAGTGCCCGGATGTCTCCGGTATAAGTTGCCCAGTCATATTGCCAGGAGGCATTGCCGTCAATGTTTTGGTTTTGCAGAATCGCACTGGTGGAGACATCGGAAATCGCAAAGGTAGCATTGCTGGACGCCCGCTTTGTTTTGTGGAAATAGGTGACCTTGGCGGTGACCGTTTGCATCACATCCTGTGTTTTTCCGTCAGCCCCTTTTTTCTCATCTACTTTGATATCCCGCTTCAACTCTTCGGAAGTTGTCGTAATCGTAGGACGTGAATCCTCTTGAAAATTCACAAAGATTATTTTCAAATTTTGATGTGGAGGGACAGTATCTTTTTCGCCGATCGGTTTGAATGAAAGAAACTGTCGCCGCAAGGAATTGATTACGGGTTGTAAGCTTCCGTAGTTGATACGGGAGGCATTAATTTCTTCGTAGGCAACCCTGAGTGTAGCATCGAATTCGGCCTGGTTCATCATCTCAATAGACTCTTTATAACCTGGCTCGAAAGTGGCAGCAGCCTTGAAATCAAAGTACGCTTGCTTGGCATCTTCACGGGTGTTCTTCATGAGAGAATTGATGCCGGCCAGATAACTTTCCTCTGCCGCCTTTCCTTTGGCTTCGGCCAATTCTTTATATCGCGTGACGGGATTTGTAATCACATTTCTGGCGCCAATCGAAGTCTTGATCTCGTCATTAAGGTGGTTGATCTGCTGGTAACCAGTCACCGCATTTCGCCACTTCATTGGATCATCGGCCTTGATCCCATTCTGAATGTTTGTTTCGGTGTATTCGATCGCCAATGGATATCCTTGCAGCAAAACGGCCTTTGCCTTTTTGTTTTCCGGACTTGACCTCAGCCGGTGGA
>JAYVRH010000363.1:0-5659 GCA_043776495.1 Cyclobacteriaceae bacterium | reverse complement strand
CAAATATCTCCTCGAATTGCTGGATGAGACGGAGGTTATTACTCCGTTGCAATTCCAACTGTACGAATGGATGGCGGGCTATTATATGTGCACCATTGGGGAAGTCATGAATGCTGCACTTCCTGCCGGGCTAAAACTTTCCAGCGAGTCCATGGTGCAATTGCATCCGGCTTTTCAATTAGAGGATACCACTTTTGATTTTTCCGAAAAAGAAAGGCTGGTGATTAATCACTTAACCTCACAATCCCTTTCCTACTCGGAAGTTGCTAAACTATTGGATGTGAAGTCGATTTACAGCATCTTAAAATCACTGAGCTCCAAGGAAGCCATTATCCTTTTTGAGAAGGTGAAGGAAAAGTACAAGCCCAAAACAGAAAAGAGACTAAGGCTGCACCAGAATTTTCTTGAGAAAAAAAAACTTGAATCCCTCTTCGAAATGCTCGCCACCAAACCCAAGCAGGAAGCAGTGGTGCTAAAGTATCTGCAGGAAGTTCCGGTATTTCAGGACCTACAGCTCAATGAAAATGGAATCGGGCGATCAGGCCTCTTGACAGATGATATTTCAGAATCATCCTTAAACACGTTGATAAAAAATAAAGTACTTGAAGAATTTGAAATTATTGTTCCCCGTTTTGGTTTTGAGGACCCCACCATCGAGCACCCTTTGCTTCTAAGTGAAAGACAGGAGGAAGCAAGAAATAAAATTTTAGAAAGTTTTGAACAATCTGGCATTGCTTTGCTTCATGGAATTACCAGCAGTGGGAAAACGGAGATCTACATCGATCTAATCCGCAAAGCGCTTGCGGGGGGATCGCAAGTGTTGTACCTCCTGCCTGAGATCGCCCTCACCAGTCAGATCGTTCAGCGACTGAAAAAAATATTCGGTTCCTCAATGGGCGTCTATCACTCGAAGTTTTCAGACAATGAGCGGGTAGAAGTGTGGAATGGTGTGCTTAGTGGAAAATTTAGGTTTGTGGTGGGAGTCCGTTCCTCGGTTTTCCTTCCCTTCGACAACCTGGCGCTATTGATTGTCGATGAGGAGCATGATCCTTCTTACAAACAACAGGATCCGGCCCCCCGCTATCAAGCCCGGGATGTAGCACTGGTCATGGGGCAACACCATCACGCAAAGGTGTTGCTCGGCACTGCGACACCTTCCTGTGAAAGTTTTTATCAAGCCGCTTCAGGAAAGATCGGATTTGTTAGTCTCACCGAACGATTTGGCGAAGCCAGGCTACCGGAAATTGTCTTTGCCGACCTATCGAAAGAAAGAAAGCAGAAAACGATAAAAGGGGAATTCTCCTCCCTATTACTCAAAGCGATAAAGGAAACAATATCACAAAAAGAGCAAGTGATACTCTTTCAAAATCGCAGGGGCCATTCACCCATGGTGCGTTGTGAGGACTGTGGCTGGGTGCCCACGTGCATCAACTGTGCAGTAAGCCTTACCTACCACCAATATCGGCATGCGCTGATCTGCCACTACTGCAGCTATCGGGAAGATCTTCCTTCACAATGCCCAACATGCTCTTCGAAACGCATCCTCACCCTAGGCTATGGCACAGAAAAGATGGAAGAGGAGTTGAAGCTCTATTTTCCGGAAGCAACCATAGGCAGGATGGATCTGGACACCACACGCACGAAGAGTGGCTATGAATCCATTCTAAGTGATTTTGAAAAGGGTGATACTGACATCCTGGTTGGAACTCAAATGGTCACCAAAGGCCTCGACTTTGATCGCGTGAACCTGGTGGGTGTATTTGATGCCGACCGGATGATGCACTTCCCGGACTTCCGTTCACTTGAGCGCGCCTTCCAACTCATTGTACAAGTGAGTGGAAGAGCGGGGCGAAGGGAAAAGCAAGGAACTGTGATCATTCAGACTTCCAACCCAAGGCATCCGCTTTTCAATTTCGTGGTGGAGCATGACATCACTGGATTTCTCAAAGAACAGCTAACCGATCGCGAACTATTTACTTATCCCCCCTTTGCCAGACTTATCGAGATCACGCTCAAACACGCTGACAAGAACTTGTGCCGGAAGGCTTCGGAATGGTTTGTTGGTCAAGCGCGACATCAACTTCATGGCATTAAAATCATGGGCCCAGGCGAACCGATGATTTCAAAAATCAGGAATGAATTCTTGCATACTGTCTTACTAAAAATTCCCCGCAACCAGGGGAAACTTAATCACATCAAGAATTCACTCCTCTTGTTGGCAGAGGCAGCGGGTGAAGACAAACTCTTCAGAAATGTAAAAATCGTTTTTGATGTGGACCCCGTATAAGCCTGAAGGCAAATTCAAAACAATCTGCTTTCTCACTTCACTTCCACAAATGAAACATTTCTGAATGGAATGCCTTTATCGGTGACGCCTTCCAATATGATCCGGTATCGTCCTTCAATATCTGCTGCATAAAATGTGACTGACGCCTTCCCATCGGGGCCGGTGACTAAATCGGGCTTCCAGAAAATGGTAGTACGAAAATCCGGAGTCTTGTCCTGTGCTTCGTTGGTGTATACAGGTGAAACAAACTTTCGTGGCGTGTTATAACCCGGGATCTTATGACTGAGGAAATTCTTTTCTGTGACTGGCTTTGCAGCATACGCTCCTCCCTTGGTATAAATGGCAATCACACCATTGGTGCCCCGGCTTCCAAATTGGGTCACTGCCCTGGTAATCACTTCGACATGGTCTATCATATCACGACTTAGGCCGATCAAGGCGTTGGGATCTTCGAAAGGAACACCATCCACTAAGATCAATGGACTGGTTCCTTGCGAAATACTGGAAGATCCTCCCCGAACTTTGACGACCACAGATCGCACACCATTTGCATAAACCTCCACCACTGACAATCCCGGTACCCTTCCCTGTAATCCTACAAGGATATTCGAGCCTACCACCGTAGCCCCAATCTTATCGCCTGATATAGAATAATCCGGTTCTCCGTAAACTTTAATCGCTCCTTTTTTTGCCGACTGATCGTCTATTCTCTTCCCCTTCACTTCTACCTCGCTCAGAAGAATCGTATTATCATCCACTGTGATCGTATTTTGGATTCTTTGCAAAGCGTTCTCCTGTCGAAAATTGAGCATCAGAGGTTGCGATTCCCTCATAAACTCAGGGATCTTCTTTTGCAGGATATCCACCTTTGGAAGAGGCCTCCCTTTTTTGTTGACCGGCTTAAAAGCAAACGTAACCGAATCCTGAAATTCCACCCCGGTGACCATGAACTCTCCCTTATCATCTGTTTCCATGGAGATGAGGTTCTCCATATTACCCTGAATGATGTCTAGTTTGGCGGGCACTGGATTTTGTTTCTCGTCTTTCACAACGCCCTGAAAGCTTAAACCCCTCTCCATAAAATATTTTATCTCATCAAAATATCGGGTGGTGTCGCCCACTTTATTTAAGATCCGGAATCCATCTGAAAGAATGTTTGTGCTTTCCGGCAAGGGTACGGAAGAAAATGCGTCGGTCACACTTACCGACATTTGACTCATCAGTGCCTTTCCAGTTGCACCTTTTACTTCGATATCCAATTTTATTTCCGCCCGTGGGGAGTATTCATTTTTTTCGGTCTTTACGGTCAAGGCTACCTCGCTACTCAATGGGTCCGTTTTCGGATGTGGCCCTTCCACCAGATTTTGGTCAACCGACAAAATCGGAATAGGTTTCATAAAAAAATTATTTTCATCATAATTCTTCATCCAATTTGTATAAGCTCTCAGATAATATTCTCCATTCGCCAAAGAATCGGGCAACTTAAAATCTCCCCATGAAATACCTTCCTTGATCCTGTAAACTTTTGAGCGGAAGACCTTCTGATCAGGGCTGATCAATTCAGCATACAAAGTCTTACTTAGAGTATCGCGCAACATGGGCATGCTGTAACCCATATAAACTTTAAACCAGATGTTTTCACGCGGATAATAGTAATCCCGATCGGTCTGGACGTAAATTTTTTCCTGCAGCAAAGCAAAATTCTTCCAATCCATTTTTTCCTCCTGTAATGAGGAAGCAGGGAAATAGTTATAAGGTAAATCATCCGACAACTTTGATAGCGCCATGTGCCCTGAAACAGCCAGCGTTTGAGGATTAAACAAGACCCCAACATCATTTACTTCTACCACGCCATTGGGGGTAAGCCAGGAAACCTGACCTGCCTGATCAGTCTGTTGTATGCCGGAGGTCCCTTTTTCCATCTGATAAGTGACTTTCGTTTTCCCTTTTAATTGGATTACATAGTAGCCTGGCAATTTCGCAGGAGACACCAACGTATCCTTGTTCAATTTCTTCCCCGAAGCACTCAATAACTCAAAACCCTGTGCCCTCACCTCGCCATCCAAAAGCGCCCTGAATAAATGGCGCTCTGAACCCCAATAGGTTCTCAATCTTGCTTTCTCCCAACTGCTCCTCACCATTGGATCCAGCGTGACAAGAGAATCGAAAAGAAGGAAGCCCTCTGACTTCACTTGTTCAATGCCTGCTTCAAAATTGAGGAGATGATAAATGATGCGATAACCGGTGCTCATGTTTTCAATGATCAAAGGCCTTTGAGCAACCGCTTTTAGACTCTCTCCCTCTTTGGAGAAAAGCAAATCTTTGGAATTTTTTATAACACTATTTGCTGCATTCAATCCTGTACCCAACAATGCTAGTTGAAACCATTCAAGGTTATTATTCCACTCTTCATTAGGCTTGAATTTTGCTTTTGCTGCAGGCTGTTTTTTCACGAGTTCGAGAGAAAGCCTATACCGCTTATCTTCCACAACGCGCACTGAAGACTTAAATAAGTCATGCCCTTCATCGTACACAACGATATCCCAAAAGCCGGGAGGTATATTATTAATTGAAAACGTCCCTTTCGAATCACATTTTGAACTCAAGGTGGTACGGTTGATGAAAACAGTTGCTCCAGGCAAAGGCTTTTTGCTCGCCAAATCAGATACAACCCCGCTGATTTGGGCAAGACTAACTTCTGCGGCCAGCAATAAAAAGCATAAAAGATTTCTCATAAAATAATCTGATCGAACGAATTATTCCATTACACGATTGACCTGCACTAATTCGGGGACTTAATTTCGATAAATTCTTCTCCAAATACCGGCTTACCTTCTAAAGTGACACCCACCACCACTACCCGATAGCGACCCGGCAGGTCAGCAGAGAAAAAACTCAACTCTGCTTTGCCATCCTCATTCACGGAAATGTATGGGGCCCAGAAAATGGTGGAGCGATAGTCTGCTTTACTAGCATCTTCTGTTTTGTTGTCATAATCCGGACTTGGGAATACGGAAGGTCGCTGATAACCATTTACAGTATAGAATGAAAACGTACTCAAGTCTGTTGATGTTGCAGTATTCGCTCCAACACCGCTGGCCTTTGTCCAAATTGCGAGGACACCGTTCGTTCCCCGGACTCCAAAAACCGGACTGGCATGGGTGATTACTTCGATGCGTGCTACCGCTGTCGGGCTAATCTGAGCCACCGCCTGACCAGCATCCTCTCCTGGAAAAGGCACACCATCCAATAAAATGAGTGGATCTGATGAACCGATGAACGTTGAGGTGCCTCCTCGTATCCTAATCCTATATCGTTGAACGCCATTTTCATCCCAATAAGGCGAGACCCTGAGACCTGGAATTTTTCCCT
>JAYVRH010000362.1:0-1775 GCA_043776495.1 Cyclobacteriaceae bacterium | reverse complement strand
TATTTTGACTTATATTCGTAACGCATGGGGCAATGCCGCCGGGCCTGTGAGCAGAGGAAAAGTTGGGTCAACTAGAGTCATGTCGCAAGGACGTGTGGTGCCTTGGACATCTGTAGAATTAAATAAACACATGCAGGAATCAAGCAATTCAGATAAAAAGTAGATTATATCCGATTAACAAACTCCCAACACAGTGAACCGACAGGAATTTTTACACGAAGCAACTTCAAAAGGATTGGGGGCTCTGGCCCTGCCCTACCTGAACTTGCCCGACTTCTTTAAAGAAGTCCCCATGGGTATTGTGGTTCACTCCTACGGAAGCCGGTGGAATCCAAAAGTTGCAAGTCAAAAATATCCCGGATTTACAAATGCCATTGAGCTCATTGAGCACTGTCACCAGATTGGTGCCGGAGGAGTCCAGGTTGGGGTTAAGGATTGGACATTGGATTTTGCAAAAAAAGTACGAGACAGGCGTGAGAAGTTGGGATTGTACCTGGAAGGGTCCATTCCCATACCCAGCAATGCAGCCGATGTCTCTGCATTTGAAAAAGATATACTCAACGCACAGGAAGCAGGGGCCTCCATTTTGAGGACAGTAACTTCAACAGGACGCAGGTATGAGGTAATGCATTCACCTGAAGCTGTTAGCGAATTCAAGAAAACCGCCATGTCATCTCTGCAACTGACGGAGCCAGTGCTTAAGAAGCACAAAATGAAATTGGCGGTGGAGAATCATAAGGATTGGAGAGCCGACGAATTGGTTGGTGCCATGAAGCAGCTTGGGAGCGAATGGGTTGGAGTAACACTGGACTTTGGGAATAGCATTTCACTTCTGGAAGACCCAATGGAGGTGATTGAAAAGTTGATGCCTTATGTCTTCACAACTCATGTAAAGGATATGGGAGTTCAGGAATATCCGGATGGTTTTCTGCTCTCAGAGGTTCCACTCGGTAAAGGTCTCCTCGATTTGCCAAAAATCATTTCGCTTTGCAAGAAAAAGGATGCAACCATCACCTACAATCTTGAAATGATCACCAGGGATCCATTGCAAATACCTTGTTTGAAAGATGAGTATTGGAAGGCATTTGAAGGGATACCAGGTAGTGACCTTGCGCGCACCCTTCGAATGGTCAAAGCCAACAATTATAAGAACGCTCTCCCCAGAGTTTCCCAGCTGGACCGGGAAGAGCTTCTCGGGGCTGAGGAACAGAATATTCTTGAATGTCTTGCCTACAGCCGAGACACCCTTGGAATTAAATGAACTTCTCATCTACCTCTCTTTGAACTTTTGAACACCACACTTGGAATGATATGAGTAAAAAAGTGCTTCCTGGAATAAAGCAATTCGATCTTACTGGAAAATGTGCCGTCGTGACCGGAGGCTCGGTTGGCTTAGGCTTAGCGATGGCAGCGGGGCTTGCGTCTGCCGGTGCCAACATTATGCTTGTTAATAGAAACGCCGAAGCAGGAAATAAAGCAGCAAAGGAACTAAGCAGTGACTACGGCACCAAAGTCATGTCCTTCAGCGCCGATGTGAGTGACGAAAGTAAAGTCGAGGCCATGGCACAATCCGCCTTCAGTGCCTTTGGTCAAATTGATATTCTAATCAACAGTGCTGGGATCAATATCCGTGGCCCTATCGACGAACTTAAGCTTGCAGATTTTTCAAAAGTGATGGACATCAACGTAACGGGCACCTGGCTTTGTTCAAAAGCAGTCATTCCTTTCATGAAGAAAAAAGGAAGTGGCAAAATAATCAATTTGGCAAGTACGCT
>JAYVRH010000361.1:0-1780 GCA_043776495.1 Cyclobacteriaceae bacterium | reverse complement strand
ACTAGGCTCACTCCAGTACTCCAGACTCCATGTGTAGCTAGTCCTGCTGACTCTGTAATGTCTTCGAAATGAAAATTGCCCTTATTCAGGTAAAGCTTATTCGATACCAGATTCCCGGAAAAGAAAATATCCAACAGTCCATCATTATTAAGATCGCCTAACCCTACGCCGCCGCCATTATAGAAGTTCTTGAAAGTATAAGTATTTAGTTCTTCCGTGTAGTCAAGTTGGTTGACGAAATCAATCCCTGTGTCCTTGGGTGAAAGTAGTTTAAACAGGGCTGTTTTTGGTGCCTTCTTTCCTTCATCGGCACAAGTGGTGAACAGAAACAGGACTACCCCCATTAACAATTTCAACGCAATCCTCATCCCCGCCATTGCCTCATAGTTTATGAACAAATTTAACCATTCCAGCTAAAAAGCGTACTTCTCTCCTTGAAGCAGTACTGTCTCAGTTTGAATTTGGTTTGGGCTAAAGCCCGTCTAAATTTAGGTCGATTAACCTTGGCCTTAAGCCCTACCGTTAGGACACAAGTTTAATGAAAAAGCTAACCCCATTTTGTGAAATCCAAGATTCAGCTGCAAATCAAACCTTATGACCTTAGTAACTCTTGTACAACTACAGCTCTAAACCTTATTATCTTCTCATGTCACATAGGAGGTTATAAGGTCAAGTACCTTTTAATTATCCATTTTTACTAAGGCAATAAGGTTGAGCCACCTAAAGATGTGTACCAATGTAGGCCTTAAGGCCAGGGTTAAATGCCTCCTCCTTCATAAGGGGCTTTAGTCTTTAACTGAGACACCTTGAAGCCAGGCTAAATCATCGAAACTTTAACCGTATAAAAAAAGCAGACACATCAGGCTACTCTCGACAGAAATATCTCATGTGTGGATCAATTAAACTCACTGAAATCAAAATGCCTTAAAGCAAGAGAGCAAATAGCGAAATGCTATTTGCTCTCCCTTTTTATGAAATATCAAATTCTAACCACCCGTATATCCAGGGTTCTGCTTAAGTAAATTATTTGCGTCTGTCTGCTGTTTCGGGATAGGGAACAACTTATAGGTGGCAGAGCTCGCCTTCTTTTCCCACCAGGCGTCATTAAACTTACCAAACCTGATCAAGTCTTGCCTCCGGGTCATTTCAGCATACATTTCTCTTCCGCGCTCAGCTAATAAATTGTCATCGGTAAGTGTTGTAAAAGGCGTCACTCCTGCCCTGGTTCGTATATTATTCACCAGAATTAAAGCAGGACCTCCAGTCGGTTTACCACCAAGACGCCACTGAGCTTCAGCGAGGGATAAGATCATGTCAGAAAGACGGAAAATAACAAAGTCATTGCTCATATTGTTTGTGCCACCGACCTCGAAAGGATACTTTCCAATTCGAGCACCAGCCTGGCGCAAACCTTGAGGAAAGATCTCATTAAGCTCAGGTGTAAAAGTAACAGGAGCCCCGTCAAAGTCCTTACCCAATTCAAATCCTGCATCCAAAGTACGTGTGCCATCTTGATTGTACTGTGGTCCAACAATGAAATTGGTTAATCTGCCATCCAGAGTACCAATGTCATCAGAAATTCCATCTTTTGGGCTTGTATCTTTTGTAAGCTTTTTCCAAACAGGGCCTTGCGGGCCAGGATTTTTGACCGGATCAATATAGGAGTTATAGAATTCCTCCATCGTTTGATACCCGTTCCAGGGTTGGAATGTCAAATTATAAGTAGGCTGGCTGGCCACAGAAAGAGTCATCGCTACCCAATTGAACCCTCCCGCAAATA